>CAMWQV010000015.1 GCA_947176425.1 uncultured Clostridia bacterium | reverse complement strand
GTGTCCAACACCTGCGGCCATTATTTCGGCATGATCACCGGTAAACAGATGAAGATGTGCGTCAATGATTTTCATGGATCTATATCTCCTTTCGTAATAGGGACTGTCCCTTTACATTATATTCCGGACGGACCTCTCAGGCAAGCTCTGACTTACGCACACAAATTCCACAAAGATGCGCGTGAAATTGGGACAATAACCGGCAAAAAGCGTTACCGGAAATAAATTCAGGAGAATAAAGCCGAACAGAAGGTCTAAAACAATAATTTAGATACTTTTTCTTCCGGGAAACAAGGCGTTCTTTTTTCCGGCAGGGTGAGCAGAAGAATTTGCCCCTTTACGAAAGTCGTCTTTTCGTGTAAAATAGGAAAAAACGGTGATAGAAATGGAAGGGAGGGGACGGCCGCGAACGGATATGTATTGCATCTGCCAAAAGACGAAAGCGTCGTACTGCCGGGACCGGTAGCCCGCCGTCTGGTGGAAACGGGGGACGGAGATGCGGCATTAGTATACATAGCGGTCCTGCGCAGCAGCGGGAGCATAGACGAAGCAGCGCTTCGGACGCAGCTGCGGTGGCCGGCCCAGCGACTGCGCGCCGCCCTTGACCAACTGGCAGCGCAGGGCCTGATAGCGCGTCCTCAAACGGAAACGGCGGAACCGTCGGTCCCCGCACCGCCGTCCGAACGGCAGCCGGAGTACACACGTGCGGACATGGCGCGGGCGCTGGAGGAAGCAGAGTTTGCGTCACTGACGAAAGCGGTGGAGGACAAGCTGGGCAAAAAGCTGACCACGCCGAATCTGGCGATTCTGTTAGGGCTTTACGACCAGCTGGGGCTGCCTGCGGACGTAATATTTCTTCTGGTAGGCTTCTGCGCGGAACGTACAGCCAAGCAATATGGGGAGGGGCGCATTCCGACCATGCGGCAGATCGAGAAGGAGGGGTATCTCTGGGCCAGGAAAGGGCTTCTGGATCAGGAGAGCGCGTCAGCGTATATCCGCAAATACCAGCGCAGCCGGGAAGCGCTGCCCCAGCTGATGCGCCTGCTTCGGCTGGACGACCGCAAGCCGTCGCCGAGCGAGGAAAAGTATCTGCTGTCCTGGGTAGACAAGGGGTTTGACAACGACGCGATTGAGAAAGCATATGATCAGACGATTTTATATTGTAAGGAACTGAAATGGGCGTATATGAACAAGATACTGTGTACCTGGGACCAGCAGGGCCTGCACACGCTGCAAGCGATCAATGCCAGCGAACGCCCCGCGCCGCCCCGCCGGAACCGAAAAACACCTACGCCGTCGCAGGATGCGGGAAAAGCCGCGCAGGAGGAGATGGCGCGGATGGAAAAATACTTACAGCATCTGCGCAGCGGAAAGGAGGGCGTATAAATGGCGCGAGACGCAAAGATCATGGCGGCGGCATACCGGCAGCAGCAGCAGGACCGTGACGCCCGCCGCCGGGAGCAGGAGCGCCGGGAGCAGGAGGTCTATCACAGGATACCACGGGTAGAGGAGATCGACCGGGAACTGCGGGGCACGGCAGCAAAGATCGTACTGGCCGCATTTGAGGAGGACGGCGATCCGGACGCGGCGCTGCTGAAGCTGCAAAATATGAATCTGTCACTCCAGCGGGAGCGGGCGGAGCTGCTGGTAGGATGCGGCTGGCCGCTGGACTATCTGGACGACACGCCGCACTGTCCGCAATGCCGGGACAGCGGATATCTGCGTGACGGAACGCCGTGCCGGTGTCTGAACGTGTATTATACACAGGAGCAGAACCGCCGTCTGAGCAAGCTGCTGGACTTAGGCAGCCAGTCATTTGAGACATTTTCTTATGACTGGTACAGCCCAAATATCTGGCCTGAATATGGGCGCAGTCCGCTGGATAATATGCGCACAGTGCGGGCGATCTGCGGCGAATATGCGCATACCTTCGGGCAGCGCAGCGGAAATTTGCTTTTCACCGGCGCGCCTGGGCTGGGCAAGACGTTTCTTTCAGCCTGTATAGCCCGTGAAGTCAGCGAACGCGGTTTTTCTGTAGTGTATGATACGGCAAATCATGTTTTTCAGCAGTTTGAGAGCGCGAAATTTGGCCGGGAGAACCCCTATGAGGAGGACCCGGACCGGGAGATCAACCGCTATCTGAACTGCGACCTGCTAATCATGGACGATCTTGGTACGGAACTGATGAGCAACTTTATTCAATCGGTCTTTTACCGGATCGTCAACGACCGTCTGTTAAGCCGCCGGAAGACGGTCCTTTCCACGAATCTGACCGTTGACAGTCTGGGGGACCGGTACGGGGAGGCGGTACGGTCGCGCATCCAGGGGGAGTATCAGGTCCTGTGGTTTTTCGGTGACGACATCCGCGTTTTGAAACGTGACCGCTGACCCGCAGCAAACAAGAAAACAGAACGGTCCCGGAGCGCGAACATCTCCGGGACCGCTTATTTTATACGGCAATATCAGCCATTTCGCTGGAATAGAACCGGCACCCGCACCGTCCATTTTCTTTGACCACATATAACGCGGCGTCGGCACGTTTATAAAGCCCATCGGTAAAGCCCTCGCCGGAGAACGCGCCGCCGACGCTCAGCGATACCACCGGCAGGCCGTCTTTCGGATGGGTCAGCAGGTCGTTGATCGCCTCGACCCGCGCCTGCAAGGATTTTTCCTGCTCTTGTGAGGCTTTGGTAAGGATGACAGAGAACTCGTCCCCACCCACGCGGCAGGGCGAACCGATCTCCTGGAAATTTTCTGTCAGCAGGTTTGCCACCCGCTGCAAGACTTTGTCTCCCATTTCATGGCCGTAGCCGTCATTGACCTGTTTGAATTTATCCACGTCCACAATCAGCAGCCCAACAGGTTTTTTCTCTGCGGAGAGCTTCTGGCGCAGGTTTTCAAACGCGCCGCGGTTGAGCAGGCCGGTCAGGGCGTCGTGTTCCGCCTGATGCCGCAGGCGGTGTTGATTGTCGATATTCTGCGCAAACATGGTGTTATAGGTCTGTGCGAGGCATTTGCACTCATACGCGCCCACAACGCGCATTTTTTCCCCTGCTTTGATATGCTTGACAAAGTAAGTCATCGGGAGGACCACCAGCAAAATCGTGAGGACAAAGCCGATCACTGTACCAACCGCATGGATCAGAATCAGAATTTTATGTTCGCTCATAGCCTGCTTGAAATTTTCGTGTCCTCTCTCCATTGTAACTTTAAGACTGTCAATCAGCTCTGAGCTGGCATAATTGATATCGTCTCTGATCTGCTGTTTTGCAGAACAATACTCCGTTCCAAAAAGCATGTTTTGGGCTTTATTCAGCTGTTCCTCCGAAGACAGCGCCGCGTCCTCCTCCGTCAGTGAGACTTCCCGCACCAGCAGCGCCGGCTCGCGGTTCTGCGACGCGGCCGCCAGACGCATGGCATATATCTCCGGTTCTGTCAGCGCATCGGACTCGTCCTTAGCGGACAGCCAGTAAGCTGTGACCTTCTCATCCAGTTCCAGCTCCACTAATTTCTCAACAGCGGTCTCCCGGCTGCGGGTGTCGTAAAGTTCTGTAAAATAGTTGTCTATATATGTATCATCCAGTGCGACCGCATAAAGCCTGGCCTGTTCGGTCAGGTAATCAGAGCCGTCCAGCAAAAGTTTTTCATTCTCTATCGTAACAAACGAGATATCCATAGCTGTATAAGAAGCCCACAGTGAAGAGGAAACACGGTATGCTGTAGCGGTCAGCAGGATATAGAGGACGGCGGACATAAGAATGATAACAATGTGCATACGTGAGATATGGATGCCTTTGAGCGCGGACTGTTTCGTAATTTTTTCCATATAAAGCCTCCCAGAAATAAATTCAGGTTAGTATTATACTATTTCACGCGGCAAAAATCAACCCTACAGGAATTCTTGAGTTTCGGTGTAATTTTTCAAACCCCTTGTAGCAAAGGAGTTTTCGGGCAAAATTGGTAAATATAGCAATAAAATCTGTCTTCCTTTACGTCACAGCACTTTGGGCTGGATCGCTGAGACTTTTTAGCCGAAACTCAAGTACAGGAATTCGCTGGGGGTAATCTGAGGGAAAAAATAATGAAAGAAATAATCGCCTATGAAATGTTATTTCGAGAAAAAATCGAATATAGCGATGAAGTATTTTGCACTCCTTTTCAAAAACGGTATTGGAATGAGTATATGCAAAAATATAATGCGTGCTTTCGCGAAATGAGAAAAGTTTTAGAGGTTGAACCGTGAAAGGCGCGCCCACAGTTTTCGGATTGTTCTTTATTTCCTTTTTGGTATGTGCTATACTGGTTGGAGCCGCTGGAGAAGGCGGCGGGAAAATACAATGGGAGGCGGCTATGAGCAAGACATTCCACAGAGATTACGCGGAGAGCGTCGGGCATTTCTGCCAGAGCATCCCGCGGGAGTTAGGAATCACCAGTCAGGAGATTGACACCTATTTTCGCGCCTGCGCCTTATGTTTATGGGCATGTTCCGGCGGCGGTCCTGGGGGCGACGTGGCGGGAATCAACCAGCTGTATACGGACAGGCAGGTAAGATTTTCCAGCCAGCAGTTCGCGAAAGCCGTGAGCTTTTACCAGACGAACCCGGAATATACGGTGGGCGTACCGGATTTTTTTCAGAAGCTGGTCAAAAACGATAAAAAGACGGGAGCAAGTTTCAGCCGTACCTTTGCGGAAGTGCAGAAAAATCTGCTGATGCTGTGCGCCTCATATGACGGTTCCTTTACATTTGCGGAGAGCCGCCGGATAACGCTGCTGTACGAGCAGCTGACTGCGGTCTGTGATAAAGCGGGCGTTTCACCGATCGCGGTCACGCCTGGACCGGACCATTATCTTACAGGGAACGCACCAAAAAAGGATGCGGCGAAAGAGCTGGAGGATATGATGGAAAAAATGGACCGGATTAACCGGATCATGTCCCCGAACAGCCGCCGCGGACTTGGACAGGTAGGCAGCGATTTTTTCGGAGCGCCGCCGGTGCCTGCCGCGGAAGGTCCCGACGCCGCGCCTGGTGAGACGGTTTCCGCCGGACACGGAACACCGCAGGAGGAGACCGAACCGCCGAAACCTACATTAGAGGACGCGCTGGCGGAGCTGAACGAGCTGATTGGATTGGACATGGTCAAGAAGGATGTGGACAGTCTGGTCAATCTGGTAAAAGTGCAAACCTTGCGGCGGGAACGCGGGATGAAATGTCCGGATATGTCGTTTCATCTGGTATTTTCCGGGAATCCCGGCACCGGCAAAACGACAGTCGCCCGTATTGTAGGAAAAATATACAGCGCATTGGGCATTCTAAGCAAAGGGCATATGGTAGAGGTAGACCGGAGCGGACTGGTTGCGGGATATGTGGGCCAGACCGCGATTAAAACGCAGGAGGTAATTGCGAAGGCGCTGGGCGGGGTGCTGTTTATAGACGAGGCGTACTCCCTTACACCGGAAAAGGCGGATAAAGATTTTGGACAGGAAGCTGTCGATACGATTCTGAAAGCAATGGAGGACCACCGGGATGATTTTGTGGTGATCGTAGCGGGCTACGCGTCGTTAATGCCCCGGTTTATCGACTCGAATCCGGGTCTGAAATCCCGGTTTAACAAGTATCTGTATTTTGAGGATTACAATGGGGATCAGCTGTATGAGATTTTTGAGGGACGGGTCAAGCGGAATGATTACCGTTTAGACGAGCAGGCAGCCGCCGCAGTCCGGGAGCATTTACAGGAGCTGTATGAGGACCGGGACCAGAATTTCGGCAACGCGAGAGACGTGCGGAATCTGTTTGAGAAGATTGTAGCAAATCAGGCGGACCGGGTAGCCGGATTGGAAGCGCCGTCTGACGAGGATATTATTACGATTACGACCGAAGACCTGAAAGACCTGATGGATTTGCCGCTGGAATGAGAAAACTGCTGATATTCACGCTGCCGTTTGCTGCCGGGACGCTGCTGTGCCAGTTTGTTCTGCACGGAAAATGGCGTATATTGGTTGCCGCGGCAGCGATTCTGACAGCGGTACTGTTTGCGGCGCGCCTGCACGGACGGGCAAAAAGGATTGTGCGGATCGGCACTGCGGGACTGGCAGCGGGAGTGATCTGGTACACCGGATATGCAGCGGTATTTTTCGCGCCGATGGAAGCATTGGCGGGCGGTGAAGCGGAAGTGCGGGTAGAGCTGCTGGACTACGCGGAGGAGACGGACAGCGGCGCACGCTGTAAAGTGAAAGTTGTGAGTCCTGCGCTGCATGGAAAAGCGATGTATTACGGCGACCGCGTGCCTCTGCTGTATCTGGAGCCTGGGGACCGTATCCGGGCGAAGATCAAATACTACAGTGCCGCGACACTTTCCGGAGAAGAAAGCGCGTATTTTACATCACAGGGAATTTATATACGTCTGTATGCGTCCGCGGAACAGGCAATCACCGGCGGTCATGCGGGCGGGTTCCGGTATCTTCCGCAGCGGCTGGCAAAACGTTTGCAGGATACCGCCGCAGGACTTTATCCGGCGGACACGGGCGGTTTTCTGACTGCGTTTCTGACCGGTGAAAGAGACGGTCTGGATCTGCGCACCAGCGGTAATTTATCTAAGGCAGGATTGATGCACATAACTGCCGTATCGGGCCTGCACTGCGGATTTTTGATTACTGCGCTGGGGTATCTGCTGCTCCGGCGGCAAAAGCTGACGGCGCTGCTGGGGTATCCGGTTCTTTTGCTGTATATGGTTATGGTTGGGTGTACGCCGTCAGTGATACGGTCCTGTATTATGGTCGGATTTGCGCTGCTGGCCCCGCTGCTGAATCGGGAATCGGACGGATTAACCAGTCTTTCCGGCGCACTGCTGGTGATCCTGGCTGCTGACCCGTTTGCAGCCGCATCGGTCAGTTTACAGCTTTCGTTTGCGGCGGCAACGGGAATCCTGCTGCTTTCCCCGAGGGTCTATGCCGCCTTGCAGGAGTACCGGCCGCGATTTGCCTGGGTGCCACGGCGAGTTTGGGGATTATGTTCGGGAGTTGTTTCCTCCAGCCTGAGCGTGATGGTTCTGACCGCTCCGCTGAATGCATTGTATTTTGGGGAACTGTCTTTGATCTCCCCTATAGCAAATTTACTTGTGCTGTGGATGGTTTCGTGGCTGTTCTCAACTGCCTTAATCGTAACCGTATTATGCTCCGTCTGGACTTGTTTTGTTCCTTTGGCCGCCGTACCGGAGTATATGGCGCGGTATGTATTATGGGTTGCCGGGATGCTGGCGAAAGTACCGGGCCACAGTGTACGGTTTACCGGACCGGCTGTAACGCTGTGGCTGCTGCTGGTCTATGCGATGCTGATCTTGTGTATGCTGTCGAAAGACCGGCGCAGGAAATATATTATAGCCGGGATTGCGGCGGCAGTATGTTTGATTGCCGCCCGAGCGCTGCCGGTTTTGAGCGTTGGGGACAGCAAGCTTACTGCTGTAGCGGTCAATGTTGGCCAGGGAGCGGCAACGCTTCTGCATTCGGGGGACTGCACAGTATTGGTAGACTGCGGCAGTTTAGGCGGCACACTGGGAGCAGGGAAGGCTGTCCTGACCGCAATGGAAACGTATGGCTGGCATTCTCTGGATCAGGTGGCGCTGACCCACTATCACGAGGATCACGCAAACGGTCTTGAAGAATTGTTTACGCAGATCAAGCCTGGGGAACTGCTGGTGCCGCAGCTGGCGGACAGTTCGGACCAGTCAGCATTGCAGCGGGAAACGCTGGAGCTGGCGGAACAGTACGGGATTCCCATCAAATACGTAGAAATTGCTCGTGAAACGGTTGATATGGGCGAAGCGGTCCTGACTATTTTCCCGCCGGTATCAGAAGGCCGCGCAAATGAGGAGGGGCTGACAGTTCTCTGTACTGCCGGGGAATTTGACCTGCTGATAACAGGAGATATGGCATCCGCAACGGAGCAGGAACTGATAGATACCTATTTGCTGCCGGATATTGAGGTGCTGATTGCAGGGCATCACGGGAGCAAATACTCGAACTCGAAAGCATTTCTGGAGGCTGTAGCGCCGGAAGTCGGGGTCATCAGCGCGGGAGCGGGCAACCGGTTCGGGCATCCGGCGCAGGAGACGTTAGGCCGTATGGAATCGGCAGGCATGGCTGTTTTCCGGACGGACCTGCACGGCAATATACTGATTCGGGTACATCGATCCTAAATTATGGAGGGGAACACATGGCAGCAAAAAAAAAGCCGGACCAAGCCGCTTATGACAAACTGCGGGCTGATCTGCAAGCAGGAACATTGGGAACCGTTTATATTTTTCATGGTGAGGAGAGTTATCTGCGGGAGTACTATGTAACAGAGATAAAAAAGGCATTAACGGCTGGGTCTGAAGCGTTTAATTATCACAAGCTGGAGGGAAAAGGGCTTACCGTACAAACATTGGCCGAAACCGCCGAGGCGATGCCGATGATGTCGGAACGGACCATGATTCAGGTGGTAGATTGGGACCTGTATAAGCTGAACGAGGAACAGCGGACAAGTTTTATTGCGCTTTTAGAAGATTTTCCGCCCTATTGCTGTCTGGTATTGGTCTACGATCAGATAGAATACTCTCCGAATAAAAAATACAAAAAATTATTCACCGCGTTAGAAAAGCATGTACAGGCTGTAAAATTTGCGGAGCAGAGCCAGGACGAGATACGAAAATGGATAGCCCGGCGGTTTCGTGCGGCCGGGCATACGATTGACGTTCCTGCTGCGGAGCATCTATTGTTTACATGCGGCAGTTTAATGAACGGCCTGATTCCCGAAATTGAAAAGATCAGCGCATATGCCAAGCATGAACGCATTACAAAAGCCGATATCGACGCGGTAGCCGCCCCGGTACTGGAGGCGCAGGTATTCGACCTGACAAAAGCGGTGGCCCGCGGAAGCTACGACCAGGCTGCCGAAGTACTAGGGTCCTTACTGAAAATGCAGGAGGAACCATTTATGCTGCTGGCGCTGCTTGGGAAAGAACTGCGCCGGTTGTATACGGCAAGGATTGCTTTGGATAACGGAAAGGACAAGTTCTGGCTGATGGAGCAGTGGAATATTCGGTTTGAATCGGTAGCACGGCAGATGTTGGATAATGCGCGGAAAGTCAGTCAGGCATGGTGTGCAAATGCTGTCAGGCGGTGTTATGAAGTAGATTTGCGTATTAAGAGCGTGAACGGCGTCAATGGAGCCGAGGAACTGAAACTGCTGCTGATGGAATTGGCGCAGGGTGTAAAAGCATGAGAGCTATACGAGAAGTAATCGTTGTAGAAGGGCGGTACGACAAAAATGCTCTGCGGCAAGTCGTGGACGCCACAATTATTGAGACCAACGGATTCGGCGTATTCAACGACCGGGAAAAGCAGGCGCTTCTACGGAAACTTGCCGCCGAACGCGGTTTGATTATTCTCACGGACAGCGACGGAGCGGGGTTCGTGATCCGAAATTTTCTGAAAGGCGCGGTTCCAAAATCACAGATTAAGCACGCTTATATTCCGGATGTTTACGGAAAAGAAAGGCGAAAGACCACTGCGGGTAAAGAAGGGAAAATAGGCGTTGAAGGGATGAGACCTGATGTACTGCTGTACGCGCTGGAACGAGCCGGAGCTGTTTTCCTGGATGACCGCCCTTCTGCCCCGGCAGTACGGTCTGCTGTGACAAAGGGCGATTTTTTCGAGTGGGGTCTGACCGGAAGCGCGGACAGTAAAAGCCGGCGTGAAGCGTTATTAAAAAAATTGGGTCTTCCAGAACGAATGACAACGAATGCGTTTCTGGAAGCGGTAAATATTTTATTCTCAAAGGAATCATTTATGGAGGTTCTGCATGAACTGTCTCGATAAAATAGCTCCATTATTTCAGGGCTGGGAGGAAACAATGGTCTGGTCGTGCCTCCAAGGGATTATGGGAGAGGCGATTTATAATGATGATTTTTCTTCTGCCGTAATTTGCAGTCAAGACTTCTGTTTTTTCGCGGGAGAACCTGATTCTGTACTTTTGCAGCAGGTAAAGGGTCCTCTGCTGGTACCGCGGACAAAGGAATGGAGTGTTTTGATTGAAAGATATTATGGGAAGCGGGCAATTCCGGAAAAGCGGCACGCGATTTTGAAAGAACCTGACGTTTTCGACCGTAAAAAACTCCAAATGTATGTAGACGCTCTGCCGGATGGGTACGAACTGTCTGCGATTGATAAAGAGATGGTTCCGGTTCTGCTGGCGGAGGCGTGGTCAAAGGACTTCTGCGCGGCCTTTGACAGTCCGGAGGATTTTGTCAAACGCGGGCTGGGCTTTGCAGCTCTCTGGAATGGCGTTCCAGTGGCGGGAGCCGGAACATACTGTATTTATCATGGTGGTATTGAAATTGAGATTGACACACGGGAAGACCACCGGCGCAGAGGGCTTGCCAGCGCCTGCGGGTCCCGATTGATTTTGGAGTGTCTGGACAGAGGACTGTATCCCAGCTGGGACGCCCATGATCTGCGCAGCGTTGCCCTGGCCGAAAAATTAGGCTATCATCACGGGGACTCCTACGATGTATACTGGATTGGAGAATAAGCAGGTTCTATCCGCCTTCTACTGCGCATATACTTTTACAAAAGCTTGGGAGGTTGGTTCAATGAAGATATTTTTTCTGAAAAAACGCTATCTTGTGATTGCTTTAGGGCTGCTTCTGGCTGCCGCAATGTTCCTTGCCGCCTGCCTGCCCGAAACCCTTGCCGCAAAAGCCGCAGAAAAAGAGGAAGCAGTCTACTCCTCAGAAATCGATGGAGAATAAAAACGGCCTGTTGAATGTACGCTGCATTCAACAGGCCGTTTTCTTAAATCGTATCGACAGGCAGTTCTTTACCGTCCAGTACCGCCTGTACTAATTTGTCGCCTACATACACCATTTTCAGGGAGAAAAAGGGACTGTCCGGCGGGTCGATCAAGCGGAAAAACAGCTTGTCGCCTTCCCAGATGGGCAGGTTCTGCACTTCAGCCTTTGGAACCCACTCCAGGTCGCCTTCATTACATTCGATCAGCTCGCCAGTATAGCCGTCAGCAGTGTAGAGGTGCATGTATTCGGTCTCGCAGCCCTCGCAGATAAAGGTCACAACTGCGCGGAAACGATAACTTGTCAGCGTCAGGCCCGTTTCTTCGTACACTTCCCGCAGCAGACAGTCCTCCGGGCTTTCCCGGTCCTCGAATTTCCCTCCGACACCAATCCATTTATCATGATTGATGTCGTTCTTTTTCTTGACGCGGTGCAGCATCAAATACTCGTTTTTCTCATTTTCGATATAGCATAGTGTGCAGTTGAACATTTTGCTTTACCCCCAAATTAAATACGAGATACCAAATAAAACCGGCTGGTGCAGGACATAGATCAGCAAACTATGGCGGCCCGGCCACGTCAGAGCTTCAGGAAGGTGCGGCGTTAAAAGGGGGCTGTCCGGATATTTACAGCAGATACCGCCCAAGACCGTGCCAAGCAAAAAAAGGAAAAACCAAGGCATTAACGGGAAATAATCCGCGCTGTAAAAATTTCTTGTCATTAGACCCAAAGGATACAAAAATGGACTCAATACACGTACACGGTCCGTCCAAAAAGATGTCAGCCAAAAAAGCAGGGCGAGCGTAATTGTCAGAGGATAGACAGGGAGACGTTCGATATATTTCCCGACCACATGGTACAGCAGCATAGATGTCCCCAGAAACATCAGCACCCCAAAACGGATTATTTGTCCTCCTGCCGCCGCTCCGATCTCCACCACTGCCCCCGCCAGCAGGACGGTGAGGCCGTGTCGGAGATTGCTGCGGGTAAAATGCGTGGAGATACCTGCCAGCAGAATAAAACTACAGCAGATAAATTTCTGCATGATATTCAGCGGTGTGCAGAAAAGCTGATCATGGGTTATGACGCCAAAAATATAGAGATCATACAGGAAATGATACACCAGCATCAGCAGCACCGCCAGACTGCGCCAGGCGTCCAGTGAATCATAACGGCGGCGGGACGCGGGAGGATTGCTTGGATTATTCACTTATTTGGGACTCCTTTTTCTTGAACTGTAGGTAGTTTTTTAATTCTATACCTGTTTGTCAGATGCGTCAAGGGAGAAAAAGTGTAAAACAAGAAAGAGCTTGTACATTGCGTGTTTCTGTGATAGAATTTATCGCATCTATATTATATAAGGATGGAAAAAACTTAATGAACAATAAATCCATGAAAAAATACGTTTTGTTTTTGCTTCCGGCAGTCCTTTGTGTTATTTTGACCGCCTGCCAGACAAAGGAAGAACCGCCGGAAGACAAACAGACGCCGCCTGTCCTGCTGACGCCTTACGATTTTTCCGCCACAGGCACAACAGACCTGACCTGCGATGCACAGTGGGAGGTCAGTCTTGAAGCGGGGCCGCCCGCAAGTACCGGCGGCGACAGTTCAGAAGTTGGGAAACTGGTATGCCGGAACCTGCAAACCGGAGAGGCGCAAATTTTGGACGAGCTGTTTTACGGTCCCGGCCATTCCTACTGGCACAGCGTGCAGTTGTATCCGTTTACTGGTATTCTGGGCAGCAGCGGTTTTATTTTCGATCATGCAGAAGGCGCAGCCTTTGAAGCGTTGGACATTTATGCTGTCAGCGAAACAGGCCCGGTCTGTATCGCCCGCTGCAATAACAGCCTTTATACAGCCGATCTAGATAGGGACGGCAGTTTGGAGCTGCTGTCTAACTATCACCTGATGGGCTATCTCGACCTGTTTTGGCTTGGGGAGGACGGCGCAGTCCGTACCGCTTCCCTCAACGAAGCGGCCCGCGATCTGCTGGAGCTGGATACAGAGTTAATATCTTTATACATAGACGCTGAGACCAGCCTGCTGAGTGCAAAAAGCATAGACGGCGCAGTGGAAAACAGTATCATTGACCCTGCGGAACTGTTTGCTTTTGTGAAGATGCGTACTGACGCCGCAGTATAATTATTTCCGTCAAAAAGGGCAAAATCGGAGGCATGGAGCATCTCCCTGCTTCCGATTTTGCATTCTCAAACATTGAAGCGGAAAAGGATGATATCGCCGTCTTTGACCACATACTCTTTGCCTTCGGAACGGATCATGCCTTTTTCTCTTGCAGCGGCCATTGACCCAACCTGCATCAGATCGTCATAGGCGATGACTTCCGCACGAATAAAGCCGCGTTCAAAATCGGAATGTATTTTTCCTGCGGCCTGGGGCGCTTTCATGCCCTTCGTGATAGTCCAGGCGCGGCACTCATCCTCCCCGCTGGTGAGGAAGGAGATCAGGCCCAGCAGCGTATAACTGGCGCGGATCAGCCGGTCCAGGCCGCTCTCCGTGACGCCCAGGTCCTCCAGGAACATGGCTTTTTCGTCGCTCTCCAACTGTGCGATCTCCGCCTCCAGCTTAGCGCAGACCGGGATGACCTGTGCGCCCTCCGCTTCCGCACGCTTTTGTACTTCCTGATAATAAGGGGTGTTTTGATAACCGGCAAAACCGTCCTCATCCAGATTCGCGGCATAGATAACAGGTTTCAGGGTCAGCAGGTCGCTGGTTTCGATGACTGCCATATCGTCTTCGCTGCAAGAATAGGCGCGTGCGGATTTGCCGTCGTTGAGCCAAGCGAGCAGGCCCTCAAAAATTTCCGCTTCCCGGAGAAATTTTTTATCGCCTTTGGCAGCTTTTTTTGCCTTGTCGATCCTGCGTTCCACCATCTCCACATCCGCCATAATCAGTTCCAGGTCGATAATATCGATATCCCTGGTAGG
>CAMWQV010000014.1 GCA_947176425.1 uncultured Clostridia bacterium | reverse complement strand
GTTATATTGTCGGAATTCCTGAACTAGTGTTTACACGTGTAATAAATCACTCCCAACGTGCCGACCGGTTAGCTGGCACGTTCATGGTAAGACATTCTTTATTTTATGAATTGCCTGATAGAAAAATCAGTTCAATTCCCTCTTGATTTCCCAAATTGCGGCTATACTGCTTCTGTGCAGAATTGTTCCAATGCTCATGAACGCCTAAGTTCGCAATCGTGTTGCCGCGGCTGTCTGTGTAGACCGTTCCAGAGGGAGCGGCAGCCACTAGCCCGGCCTCATGGAGATAATTCTCCACAGCAGGGTTGTCCCGCAGCGCCCCATTACGGCTGGTTACTGACGGCTCATTCATCAGAAAATCCGCTCCCACGCTGTCAATTGCAACCGGGTCCTGGGAAACGAATACACTGGCCGTGTAACCACCATGAAACGGGGCTTGCTGCCATCTGGAATTATCGCCGGTAATGGATGCGCCTTCTGAAGGAGCGCAGATCAGCGCGTCCAGCATATAAAGAACCGTTTTGCCGCCCAGGTCGGCATTGGCCATCAGGTCTATCAGCGGACTGTAAATACCCATCTCATTCCGGGTCAGCCACTGGTGAAGATTTGCGCCCTCTGGGGGACGCATTCTGTTCCCGTTGATAAAAGAACCAAAATGGTTCTTGCCGCAGAGAGTAATGCCATAGCTGTGGCCTTTCAGATTTGCCAAATTGATGATATATTCCGCTTCCATCACACAGGTGGGCAGATAGTTTACGCTGTCGCTGAACTCATGCGACCAGATAATGGGGGCGTTTTCATCGGCAGTGCTATTATCACGGCCTACAAAGTTTACGCCATTCAGTTTCCCCTGGGTGCATAATTCTACCATATAATCCGGGAACAGACGGGACACATCGTATACTGTAATATCAGATGGAGCAATACCGGCCTCATCCACCAGCGAAAGCAGAAGGGTTTTCAGCAGGATCGGGTTAGTATAACTCATCTGCGTTTTGCCGGAAGTATCATCATCCATCACAGCGGAGCCGTTGATATTTGCCTTGACAGCGATTTTTTCTCCAGGCGTATAACCGCTGTTCCTGCCCCGCGCCCTATTGTGGGCTTGAAACAGAGCAGCCCAGCCCGCCTGAACAGTTTCTGCACCGCCTAAAGATGCGATGCTGTCACTGACCATACGCTGAATAGCGTTCTCGTCAAAGTGATCCAGATTCCACCAATATCCGCTGCCGTCCCAGTCCACCGATGCAGGATCATAGGCCCAGACGACTCGGCCCGGCATAGCCCCGATGCCTGTACCGTAGGGTTCATGCTGCGGATACACGCCATCATAGGGGTGGGAAAGATAGTGATATAACATAGCGGCAATTTCTCCTCTTTTGATGTTTGCTTTCGGGTTAAAGCGGCGATCTTCTGTCATTCCGTCCAGTATATCGTTGGTATTGGCCCAGCAGACTGCCGTTTGCGCCCAATCGGAAACAGCGCTCATGTCAGAAAGGTCTGCTGCTTTCCCACTCTCCGGACTTCCAGCATAGCGCCATAAAATAGTAACGGCCTGCTCTCGTGTTGTGGGGTCGTTTACTCCGAAGGTTCCGCCGCCATATCCAGAAATCACGTCATGAGCCGATGCCCAGGAAACTGCATTGCTATACCATGCTTCAGCGGTCACATCCGCAAAGGCAGGTGAAGCAGAGATAGAAGGACTTCCGCTCATGCGATAGAGCACAGCAGCCAGCATGGCACGGGTCAAAGTTTCTTCCGGCGCAAAAGCAGCGGCAGCAGTTCCATCCATAATGCCGTACTGCTGGCAGTAGGCAATCGCCTCCGCATACCACGCATCCGAGGAAACATCCGAAAACAGGGTATGGGATTCTTGGCTTTGTGATATAGGATGGCTGTTATTTTCTGTAGAGATTTCTGCTGCTGCACATGAAGTCACAGTCAAAAGACAGAGTATATGGACCGCCAGCACAAAGGACAGAAATCGCTTGTATATCATTTCAAACTCTCCCCAAAGGCACAAAGTTCCTCCAGCTTTTTCTTTGAACCATTTTCGGCCCCATGCGCAGTATATACGCCCATGTTCTCCAATCCCAGGTAATCCAAAAAGTCCCCTTGAAACGAGAACATTGCACCATCATACATATTGGCATCACCAGAGCTTAAAATCATAGCAGCTTTTTTCAGTTTGGGCGGCTTGCTGGGATATGCGGCAGAGTAGAAGCGATCAATGACACATTTCAGCTGACCAGAGATACCGTGATAGTAAATGGGGGATGCCAGCACCAGCATTTCCGTCTCTTTCAGCAGGTCGTAAATTTGCTGCATATCGTCCTTTTGGACACAGACCCCACGGCCTTTGGTGTGGCAGTATTCACAGGCAAGACAGCCGCTAATTTTCAACCGGCACACATCTACTACATCGACACGATGTCCGGCAGATACCGCACCGCCCCGAAATGCCTCCACCATGTCCTTGGTATTTCCATTGGGCCGGGGACTGCCGTTTAATACGAGAATTTGCATATGGATTCCTCCTGATATCGTTTAAGACGGATGCCGCCGCTTTACCGCCGCATCCGTCTCACTATTGAGCTAAGCAGCTCTATTATTTCAAGTTCTCCTGGAAGAACTCCGCCAGCTTGTCGAAGGGGATCGCATCCTTTCCACCGCCGTCGTACAAATCGGTATGCACAGCATCCGGGATGATAAGCAGTTCCTTGTTGTCGCCGGTCAGCTTTGCAAAAGCATCCTTACTGAAATAGCAGGAATGAGCTTTCTCACCGTGCATAATCAGAACGGCGCTGCGGATTTCATTGGCATAGCATAGGATAGGCTGATTGAGGAAGGACAGACAGCCAATCTTGTTCCAGCCGCCGTTGGAATTGAGGGAGCGGGGATGATAGCCGCGCTGGGTCTTGTAGTAGTCATAGTAGTCCTTGACGAAGAAGGGCGCGTCATCGGGCAGAGGATCGACCACGCCGCCGCCCAGCTCATAGCTGCCATTTTTATAGTCCACAATGCGCTGGGCATTCATCACCCTGCGCTTTTCATATCGGGCCTCCGCACTGTTCTCTGCGTCGAAATAGCCTTGCGCGTTCACCCGGCTCATATCGTACATGGTGGAGGAGACGGTGGCCTTGATACGAGTATCCAGCGCGGCTGTATTCAACGCCATACCGCCCCAGCCGCAGATGCCGATCATGCCGATTTTCTCCGGGTCCACATTGTCCTGCACGGAGAGAAAGTCCACCGCCGCCTGGAAGTCCTCGGTGTTGATGTCCGGGGAAGCCATATAGCGGGGAGTGCCGCCGCTTTCTCCGGTAAAGGACGGATCAAAAGCGATAGTAAGGAAACCACGCTCTGCCATCGTCTGGGCGTACAGTCCGGCAGCCTGCTCCTTCACAGCACCGAAAGGGCCGCAGACCGCGATAGCGGGCAGCTTGCCGACCGTATTCTTGGGTGTATACAAGTCAGAGGCCAGGGTAATGCCATAGCGGTTGTGGAACGTGACCTTGCGGTGATCCACTTTCTCGCTCTTGGGGAATGTCTTATCCCATTCCTGCGTCAACGTCAGCTTTTCTTCCATGTTCAATTCCTCCTCATATTGTTTCAATGATTTTGGTTTTGTTTTTCGAGATGATAGATAAGATAGTCCAGACAGTCGATCCTTTTCTCGTTTTGGTGAACGGCATCCAATAAAATCCTTCTGTGGTGGGAGAGGACACGCATCAATTCAGCAGTTTCTTTTTGCTGAGCCAAAGCCGCGCAATGCCTGACAAGCTCCGGGCCGCACCCAGCGTCAATCAGGTTTTGACAAAAGATGCCTTTGGTATCTGACGCTTCCGGCATATCATCACCTCCCTGTGCGTCTATCATACGACATGGATGTTTAAATAGCAAATACTTAATTTCTATATCACGTTATTCTTGCATGGAATAACGCGTTTTGATATACTTTTGCTCGGAGGTGTTCCAATGGAAATTCGAGTATTACGCTACTTTTTAGAAGTCGCACGGGAGGGAAGTGTTACCCATGCAGCCCAGCGGCTTCATATTTCCCAGCCTACGCTGTCCAAGCAAATCAAAGATCTGGAGACGGAATTAGGAAAGAAACTCTTTGTCCGCAGCAGCTTCAGTGTCCGGCTGACGGACGAGGGGATGCTCCTGCGCCGGCGGGCAGAGGATATTTTGGATATGGTGGATAAAACCGCCGATGAGTTCAGAGCATTGGGGCAGATTACCGGAGGAAATATTCATATCGGCTGTGCAGAATCGGAAAGCATCCAGCATCTGGCACGGCGAATTAAGGCAGTACAGAAGCAACATCCAGGAATACAGGTCCATCTATACAGCGGGGATACCGATGATCTGGCGGAACGGCTGGATCGCGGGTTATTGGATTTTGCCGTGATTGCCCAGGCGGTTGATTTATCAAAATACAATTACTTGGAACTCCCTGGAGCGGACACTTGGGGCGTTGTTATGCGGAAGGACACGCCGCTGGCCCAAAAAGAAACCGTCTGCTTTGATGATCTTCTGGATTTACCGCTGATTGTCTCCCGGCAGGGTATCCGGGAGGACATTCCCAGGCTGTTCGGAGAAATGGTAGACCGTCTGCATATCGTAGCTACCATTAATCTGACTTATAATGGGAGCATATTAGTGAGAGAGGGGCTTGGGTATGTTTTGACCTTTGATAAGCTGACAGATACCAGCGAACGAAGTGAACTTTGCTTTCGTCCGCTGATGCCCACGTTAGAGACAAAACTATATATTGTTTGGAAAAAGTATCAGGTGTTTACACCTGCAGCGGAAGTGCTGCTGAACGATCTAAAGGAACATTATGCGGTTTCTCAATTTGACTGAGCATTTGGAACCGTCAAGAAAGTATCGGCAGCAAGAACACGCTATGAACCGTTCAATCTGTCCCATCGGGTAATACACGATCAATCCTTGCGTAATGAAATTAGCTGTGATAAAATAACCACGGCGGTAAAATCAAGATTTGTCGTGGTTATTTGTAGAGGGTAAAGATATGGTCTATTATAAAGACGAAAAAATACAAATTCGTGATATGGTACAGAGTGATGGACAAATTATTACTTGCGAGGAAATAGCTCAAGGCTGGAATCAAACGATAGAAAAGTATGAAATGAGATTACAGCACCAGGCAGCCGGAAAGTGTGTCGCACTCGTTGCGGAGTATAAAGGAAATGTTGCTGGATATATCAATGTATATGCAAATTCTGAGAATGGTCCTTTTGCCAATCAGGGATATCCGGAGATTGTGGATTTTGGCGTACTTGAAAAGTATCGAAACAAGGGTATCGGAAGCAAATTGATGGATATCGCGGAGAAAATTGCTTTGGATTATTCAGACATCGTTTATCTCGGTGTCGGTCTGAACAGTGGATATGGAAGCGCACAAAGAATGTATGTAAAGCGTGGATATATCCCAGATGGGAGTGGTGTTTGGTATCGTGATAAGGTTTGTCCGCAGTATGCAGATTGCTGCAATGATGACGATTTAGTTTTGTATTTGTCGAAAGTATTGAGGTAGTCCCCACAGTATTTGAATGAGCGAACAAACTGTTAACAAAATCCGCATCTGCCGAATTCAGAAACCAACCAAGAAAAATCAAGGAGTAGACTGTATCAAACACCGCAACTTTTGAAGAAATAATCCAGTTGCTTTTGAAAATCCTCGATGCTTTTTCCATACGATACTCAACCGGGCCTCTAATCTTGGGACTAACGGAAGATAGCATAACTCACTGTTACCGGTAGTGTTCACCAATTTGTCTAAAGTAACTGCATAGCCAAGACCCGCAGCTACCATCAATGTTGCGTTATAAATCAGATTGTAGGTTGCAACAACATTAGATTCTCCAAAAGCACCACCATACCAGCCGGCAAGTTCATTGGTAGACAGTGATTGTTGAGAAAGGATTAAGGGAATCTCGGACAAATCCTTCTGACTAACTGCGTTTTTTTCTGCAAGAGGGCTGTCCTTCCTCATCAATACCCCCCATACGTCCGTAACAGGCAGAGGGAGGTAATCATACTTGGTCATATCAGCTTCGCCGACCAGAATTCCGAAGTCCAACAGGCCATTGTCAAGTCGTTCCGACACATCCGCAGCGTTTCCGCTGAAAAGATGGTAGCGGATATGTGGGTATTCTATTTGCAATTCCGTTGCAGCTGAGGCAATCAGATACATCGCTTCTGTCTCGCCGCTGCCAATATAAATATCACCGCTAACCAACCCATCTGTTACCGAAAATTCGGAACGCATTTTATCGGCCAATTCCACCAATTCTTCCGCACGTTTGCGAAACAGCCTGCCCTCATCGGTCAGGGTAACTTTACGATTTTTCTTCCCACGATTGAGCAACTTGATCCCTAATTTTTCCTCCAGTTCCATAATTTGGCGGGAAAGGGTCGGCTGGGTGAGGTGCAGAGATTCTGCCGCCTTAGAGATGCTTTCCTCCCGAACTACCGCAAGAAAATATCGTAAGACCCGCAATTCCATAAATGATGTTCCTCCTGTTTTTTTGAAAGTATACCCTAAAATTATATGCTCGTCAAGCATATAATCAAATATAAAAAAGGCATTTGCTATTTGATTATTCGTAGTGTATACTTTGGGTAAGAGGACAAAGAACATACCAATTAAACCATTTCAAATCAAACTGTAGGAGGGTTTTATTTATGGATGCAAAAATGCTGAAAGATAAGGTGGCCATTATCACTGGAGCTAGTTACGGCATGGGCCAGACGATGGCAGAACTGTTTGCCGAAGAAGGTGCCGCTGTTGTGCTGACTGCCCGCGGCCAGGAAAAATTGGACGCGGTTGTGGACGGCATCCGCGCAAAAGGCGGTCGCGCCATCGGTTTGGCAGCCGATGTCTGTTCCACCGAGGATACCAAGCAGGTCTTTGACGCCGCGTTGAAGGAGTTTGGGGATGTGGATATTCTTATCAACAACGCCGGGATCGGAGAGCAGAAGATCATCGATGAAACGGACGATGATTGGATGATGATGGTCATGAACACGAATCTGGGTGGCCCCATGCGCTATATCCGGGAAGCCCTGAAAGTCTTCCTCCCGAAAAACGAGGGTGTCATCATCAATGTATCCTCTGTCAACGGCACCCGCCCCTTCTGCGGAGCGACCTACACATCCACCAAGGGGGCGCTGAATACTCTGACAAAGAACGTGGCTATGCGCCTTGTGAATACCAATATCCGTTGCAATGCCGTGGCTCCCGGCGCAACGATCACTCCGGCGCATCTGGCGAACAAGGCCGGTGAGCAGCCCGGCGGGGCCAAAATGTTGGAGTATAGCGGCCACTTTGTCTATTTCCCCGGCCCGGAGTGCGAGGCCATCGATCAGGCATACGCCTGTCTGTACCTTGCCAGTAAGATGGGCCGTGCCGTCCGGGGACAGGTCCTGCAAGTCTGCAACGGCGCGTTTCTGTAAGATGGAGGTTGCATGATGAAAAAATATTCTGTTTTCATCCCAGCACTTTTGTGTGTCTCCCTCATGCTCTCTGCGTGCGGGGCAAACGCGGATTCCAACGATGCCGCGCAAACAGACCAGGCAGGCGCTCCCTCCGTCTCCAGTTCTGGCGGGACAACGCCGGAAAAGCAGGAACCGGAGAAGCGTGTGGCGAAGGACGATGCGCAAATGCAGACAGACGATCCTGCCATGCCCACCAGAGTGATCGAAAACGGCACCCGGATCAATCTTCACTTTGGAGATACGGTCCTGCCCGGTATTTTGAATGACTGTGACACGGCAAAGGCTTTGATGGATATGCTGCCCTATACGGTACACATGAACAGCTACTCCCATGATTTCTGCGGCGTGATGCCGGATGAGCTTCCTTACAACGAGAACGAGGTGCATTATGGATGGTTGAACGGTGATATTGATTACGCCATCGACGCCCCCTATTTTACCATCCTCCACTCGGATGAAGATATATCCGAGCAATACGGGTATCAAGTGAACATCGGCGTTCTGGACTGTGAACTGTCCCAAATCCGGGAATTGAGCGGGAGCTATGATGTTTTGATTGAACTGGCCCAGTGAGGAACCCATTATGAACAGGAAAAAGTTTCTTCTCCCCGCTATGATCGCATTGCTGGTTTCCCTGCTTACAGCCTGCGGGGGCCAGAAGGCTGTCACGGATGATACAAGGCCAGCATCGGAAGTCGCCGAACCCATCCAAACGGGGAGTGCGGCAGAAGCCTACACAAAGTATGCGGACTATGAACCGATGCAGGCCGTCCCGACAGAACTGATTCCCGGTACAAATCATAATGTTTTGATTGCTTATTTTTCCAGGTCGGGGAACACCAATATCAAGGACGATGTGGATGCCGTGTCCTCTGCCAGCTTGACAGTGAACGAGGATGGAAGTACCTTGGGCAATACGGAACAGATTGCAGGCTGGATTGCCGAAATGACCGGCGGGGATCTGTTCCTGATCCAGACCGAATACACTTATCCTGTTGACTATGACCAGACAGTGGAAGTTGGGGAAGGCCAGGATACAGACGGTTATCGTCCCAATCTGATCTCTCACTTGGAGCAGATAGAGCAGTATGACATTGTATATCTGGTCTACCCGATTTGGCATTATACGCTGTCCGTTCCCACCGCCGCATTTTTGGATGAATACGACTTCAGTGGAAAGACCATATACGCCTTTGCCGCAAACGCAGGGAGCCGGTTTGCGGATTCCATTGAAAAGATACAGGCCGCAGAGCCGGATGCTGATGTGATTGAGGGTATCTCCATATCCCAGCATGAAATGGAGGATACCCAAGATACCGTTTTTGCAAAGATGCAGGAGTGGATGGAAGAAACGAATGAAAAGGAGCAAACCACTATGAAAATGAATGTCCAGGTCGGAACATATACATTTACCGCAACATTGGAGGACAACGACGCCGTTCGGGAATTGAAGGAAATGATGCAGGCGGGGCCTGTCACCATCCATATGAGCGACTACTCCGGGTTTGAGAAAGTCGGTTCTCTCGGAAGAAACCTTACCACCAGCAACAGCCAGACCACAACTACAGCAGGTGACATTGTACTCTACAACGGGAATAATATTGTCATGTTCTACGGCAGCAATTCTTGGAGCTACACCCGGATTGGAAAAATTGACGACCTCGCCGACTGGACAGCGGCTCTTGGCAGCGGGGATATCACTGTAATCTTCACACTAGCAGAGTAACATCGTATAAAAAGCGCACAAAATCAACAACTTTCCAATGGAATTTTAAGAAAAGGAGCCTAAAAATATGAGATGTTTGAAGCGATATACCGCATTGCTTCTGATCCTTATCCTGTCGATTTCCCTGACGGTCACAGTTTTTGCTGCTGTTGACGATACTGGATTTTCTGATGTTGACAGCGACGTATGGTATGCTGAGGCTATCATGTATTGTCGGGAGCATAATCTGATGGCCGGGACTGGCAATAACCAGTTTGCTCCGGAAAGCAATCTGAGCAGGGCGCAGCTTGCAGCGGTTCTCTATCGAATGGAGGGAACTCCGGCTGTCACTGGCACAGATGCTTTCACGGATACACCAGATGGAGCATGGTATAGTGCAGCTGTGCTATGGGCTTCCCGGCAGAATCTTATTGGCGGCTACGGCGGCGGTATCTTTGGCCCTGATGACCCGGTGAGCCGAGAGCAGATGACCGCCATTCTCTGGCGCTATGCGGGCAGTCCCGCTACTATTAGCAAAAATGTGTTTACAGATGAAACGGACATTGCCAATTATGCTGCTGCCGCAGTGGATTGGGCCGATAACAATCATATCGTCCGCCCTTTTTCTGATACGGCTTTCGCGCCTAAGAGCAATGCAACCCGCGCTCAGGTTGCGGATGCCCTGATGAACTTCGACCGCATCCAGAAACCTACGAATAACGCACAAATGGAACCAGTACAAACAGCAGAAAATAGCTCCATGCTGCATCTCACAATCAACGGGACTACCCTCACGGCGACCCTGGAGGACAATTCCTCCGCCCAGGCTCTCAAGGAGCTGCTGGCAGATGGGCCGATCACCATCGACATGAGAGATTACGGCAACATGGAGAAGGTCGGTTCTCTTGGGGCCAGTCTCCCCACGAACAACGAGCAGATGAACACCCAAGCTGGGGATATTATTCTTTATCAAGGCAATCAGATTACGATTTACTACGATACCAATTCCTGGAGTCTCACCCGGCTTGGAAAGATTAACAATATAACCGCTCAGGAATTGCGGACATTGCTCGGCAGCGGCGATGTAAGTGTTACACTGGCTTTTGGGTAAGCGCCCCGAAATACGTTTTTAAAGGATGTTCCGAACAACTGCTTGACAGAAACCTGAAATCGTGCCATACTTCTGAAAAAGTTATTTCATAAAGGTAGGGGGATGGTAATGAATCAGCGCATCAACACGATTGCCCATATACTGAATCATTCCAGAGATGGGATAAGTATTTCTCAGTTAGCGGAACAGTTCCATGTTTCTCAGAGGACAATTCGTAATGACTTGAAGGAACTGAACATTCTGCTTCAGCAGAACAATCAGCCCAAGCTGTCTATCGGTAAAAACGGACAAGTAACTCCCCCGGAATGCTTTGAACAACTAATACCTTATATTTCAGCTGGCGATTTCTACGATTATAAACTCTCTCCCGATGAACGGATACAGGCCGCTGCTGCTATGTTGGTAAGTGCGTCCGGGTATGTTACACTTGCAACGATTGCGGAAAACCTTTTTGTCAGCCGCGCTACAGTTATCAATGACTTGGATGGTATCCGAAGCTTTATTGAAAAGGGTTCTCTGGAACTGCTCTCCCGTGCCAACAAAGGTCTTTACGTTACAGGAAAAGAAAGCGATAAACGCCGTTTCCTTCTCCAACTGCTTCGTGGGGAAATTTCAAAAGAGCAGAATGTTGTCAGTCAGCATATCAGCGTACAGGCCGGGGACCCAGTGATTATTCAGAAAATCATCAGCGAACAGGAACACGTGCATGAGCAGTTCTTAACAGATTCCTCTTTTCAGGACCTCCGGTTGTATCTTGGTATCATGATTAACCGGAATAAGCAGGGTGAAATTCTGGAGCCGCAGTCAAAGACAGATGGAGAAAAGTATCCGATGGCCCAGGATATTCTTCGGTATATTTCTCAGTATTGTGGTGTAGCAACCACAGAGGATGATATTTACCTGCTATGTGATATGTTGAACCATGCAAAGTATATCAGGCAGCAGCGTTCATTTGAGCAGGATGCCGTAAAAATACAGATGATTACGCGGCAATTTATTGACTGCATATCCGATGAACTGGAAATCGACCTGAACAGCGACTATGACTTTTTTGAGAATTTATCCAATCATTTGGAGTCGATTTTTTCCCAATCCGTCATTCCGTATCCAGATCAAGCCATTATGGACGAGGTGCTGGAGGAGAATCAGGCGATTGTAGAAGTGATTCGGCAGAAGATACCGGTTATTGCCAACCATATCAGCCGGGAAATGACGGAAATGGAAATCATTTATATCGCTATCCATGTCTGCGCCGCGATAGAACGGAAAAAGAACAAAGAAATTGCGTTTCAAGTGATTGTTGCCTGCCATGCAGGAATTGGCACATCGCAGCTTCTGATGGAAAAATTGAAAAAGCATTTTCATTTTCAGATTGTAGATGTTATATCTTCCCATGAAGCCCAGAATATTCCAGCGGGGAAAGCGGATTTTATTATTTCTACGGTTCCTCTGCGGGACTGTAAACTGGATTATGTAATTGTCTCTCCTACGTTCAACGATAGCGATTATGTGCGGGTAGGCAGTAAGATCGATGCACTCCGCAACAGCCGCAATCTACCCTCCCGTGTGGAGGAGCGGGCGATCAGTGCCAAAGGAGTCATTGAGCGGATTCGGCCTGTTGTCTATAGAGAAGTCCCGGAATATGCAGTAGAACTGATGAAATTGCTGCGGCGGGAAATCAGAAATTACTTTAATCAGTCTGCTGGAGCGGATGCAGAGATATTCTCCCCTTATCTCCACCACCTGCTGTCTCCTGATTTTATTGAACTGGATGTGGAGTGCAAAGACTGGCAGGATGCGGTGCGCCGGTCCGCAGAGAAATTGGTGGAACGTGGGTATATTGAAAGCCGCTATATTGACGCAATGATTGCCAATATTGAGGAAAACGGCCCTTATGTTGTGCTTTCCAAAGGATTTGCCGTTCCTCACGAGGGACTGGAAGCAGGCAGCATCCGTGTAGGGATGTATATGATTCGGCTGAAAACGCCAGTTCCTTTTGGCGCGGAGGAGCTGGACCCGGTGGAGTTCGTCTGCTGTCTGAGCGCAGTGGATCACAAGACCCATCTGAAAGCATTTTTTAATCTGGTAAATATGCTTCATAACGACAAATTTAAGGAGATGCTGCACTGTTGCCGGACACCGGAGGAAGCTACCACAATTATTGAAAAATACGAATACGGGACGATGGGATAACCAATATCCAACATATATTGAAATGGTTGAAAACATTTCCGCAGTTTGGAAATGTTTTCAACCATTCTAATTTTTTGCAAAAAAGCGGAAAAACCTTTGACTGTTTTTCTGTCGCTTCCTGTGCTATTCTTAACTTGCATAAGAGATACGGCTGGCCAGCAAGTATCCAAACCATTCAAGAAGCGCAAGGAGAAACGTTTATGATATGGGAGACATTAAAACCGGCGTTGATCTTTCCCGGAGCGGAAGCCGCCAGCTATGAGGAGGTCTTCCAGCAGGTGGGCGGTGCGCTCACTGCGGCAGGATATACTAAGAGTACCTATGTGGAAGCCCTGATTGAGCGGGAGCGTGAGTATCCCACAGGCCTAGATGTAGACGGCTGGGGAGTTGCGATTCCTCATACACCGGTAGAACACGTAAACAGTGAAACTGTGATCGCAATCGCTATCTTCAAAAACCCGGTAGAGTTTGTCCAGATGGGCACAGACGATGAGACAGTCGGGGTACGGATTGTATTCATGCTGGCGATTGCCGGGAAACCCGGCGAGCATGGAGCGCATCTGGACGAATTGCAGCGTATCATCGCCATTATCCAGGACACGGGATTACTGCAAAATCTGCTAAACGCGCAGAGCGCGGAAGAAATCATCAAACTGATTGAGGAAAAGGAGAAAACGTTATGAAAAAGAAAGTTATCGTAGCCTGCGGCGGCGCTGTCGCCACCTCCACCATCGCGGCCAACAAGGTCGTGGAGCTGTGCAAGAAAAACGGCATTGACGTTGAGATCTGCCAGGTGCGCATTTCGGAGATCCAGTCCAACCTGCCCGCCGATCTGATCGTGACCACCTCGAAGGTCAAGCGCGACTTCGGCGTTCCCCTGATTACCGGTATGCCCTTCATCTCCGGCATGGGCGTGGAAAAGACCGAGGCTTCCATCCTGAAGGTTCTGCAAGGCTGATACAGCACATAGGGGCGCGGGTGCTGCCCGCGCCCTCCACATAATAAGGAGGAGGAAAAACATATGAGCGCATTTCTGAACGGCGCTGCTGGCGTTATTACCTACATTATCGACATGGGCGCATCCGTTATGCTCCCCATCATCATCGCACTTCTCTCTATTATCATCGGTGTCAAACCCAGCAAGGCCATCCGTGCCGGACTGATGATCGGTGTTGGCTTCGTAGGCATGGGCCTGATCGTGGACATGATGAACGCGAACATGGGGCCTGCGGCTCAGGCGATGGCGGACCGGCTTGGAGTGAGCCTGTCTATCGTTGAGGTGGGCTGGCCGGGTATGAGCGGCGTCACCTGGGGTTCCGTGGTGTCTACGATTGCGATTCCTTTGGCGATTGTGGTTAATCTCATCATGTTTGCCACAAAGCTGACGAAAACCATCAACATCGACATCTGGAATGTCTGGCACATCGCATTTCCC
>CAMWQV010000013.1 GCA_947176425.1 uncultured Clostridia bacterium | reverse complement strand
TGAAACCTCCAAACCCCTTGCAATCAATGGGGTTGGAGATTCCGAAAGATTATATATACATATCGGGAGGGAAAGCGAGTGGCGATATTTTATCCGGAGTGGGAGCAGATTTGGAACAGCAGGATTGAACCGCCCAATGAAAGCTGTATTTTCAGACGCACGTCAATATAGCGCATCCGGATATCGTGCTGATTCGGAACGGATACGGCGTATTAATTATTGAGGTCAAGGACTGGGACCTGGACCGGTATATGTTCCAGCAGACCGGTGACGAGTTCGGATACCTGATGGAAAAGAAGGACGGGCATCAGTTAATAGTTCGCTCCTGCTCAGTTCACAATCTATGCAGTACATCCTCCGCTTTCTTTATATAGCGAATATGCGGCATATCGATCCCGCGGTAGTGCTTGGTCCAGGTATCCGCTTTTATCATGCCGTTTCGTAACGCAACTCCCTGCGATGCCGTGTTCGTATCCCGTATGATCGAACAAACCTCTGCTGCTTTCAGTTCCGCAAAGGCGTATGCAATACAGGCCCTGGCCGCTTCTGTGGCATAGCCCTTGTGCCAGCAGGACCGCCGGAACAGATAACCAACCTCCAGCACTTCCCTGTCTTTCCATGGCTGCATCGTCAGTCCGCATTGACCGATTAGTTCTTCTGTCTCTTTCAGAATCACCGCCCATAAGCCGAATCCCCATTTTTGATAGCGGGCAAACTGTCCATCCAGCCATTCCTGCACCTCCGCGTCACTGAACGCGCCTTCATAAGCGTACATGGCATCTTTGTCCTGTAAGATCATACATAACGCATCGAAATCGTCCTCTGTCAGTTCCCGCATATACAGCCGTTCTGTTTCCAATATCATTTTACCGCCTCCTTCGGCTTCGTCAGAGAAAGCAAAACAGCGAAAGGATCTGACCTCTCGCTGTCCGCTTATGTTTTGGAAGATTGGATGAAAAGAAGTTATTGTCTCTTGCGAGTATTAGATTACCGGGAAAGTGTTAAGAAAACCAGCGGCATTTGTTACAAAAGTCTTAAATATTTCTGCGCCCTGTCCTGCGGCAGCCGGTATTTCATGAAAAATTCATTTTTCTATCTCGATTCACGATTGCTTTTCCGGCAGAATCTGTTATACTTTAATATGAATTATTGCGATTTCTTGACAGCTGCTCCGGCAGCCTTATACAATAAATATAAATGGAGAGAAAGAGGAGGAATTGTAATGGCAAATCGTATTACTGTAAGTATCTGCGGCGAGGAATATACTCTGATGGCAGAGGAAAATCCCTCTTATATGCAGAAAGTCGCGGCTCTTGTAGATACCCGTATGAGCGAAATGATGATGTCCGGCCGCGTCAGCCGTATGGACGCCGCCGTTCTTGCCGCCGCAAATATGGCTGATGAAATGCTCAAACAGCAGAGCAGCACCGAAAATCTCCGTACACAGCTGAAAAGCTATCTGGACGAGGCGAATAAAATGAAAAACGAACTGAGCGAATGCAAACGCGAAATTTTCAGGCTTCAGCAGCAGCTGGAGAAACTGCAAAAGAAAGGATCATAATGGAACTGCTTGCCCCTGCCGGTCATTGGGACGCTATGGCTGCCGCTGTTCAGAACGGTGCAGACGCCGTCTATCTGGGCTGCGGTGCCTGGAATGCCCGCCGGTCTGCTAAAAATTTTTCGGATGAGGAACTCCCCGAGGCCGTGCGATACTGTCACCTGCGGGGTGTCAAGGTTTATCTTACTCTCAATACCCTCCTGTCCGACCGCGAACTGCCGCAAGCCGCCGATGCCCTGCGCCGTGCTTCCCGGTGCGGTGTGGATGCCGTGATCGTTCAGGACTGGGGCCTGGCGGCATTGGCACGGCAGATTGTTCCGGACCTGCCCCTGCACGGCAGTACACAGATGACCGTCCATTCTTTGGCCGGTGTGGAAGCCGCCGCCGCGCTGGGAATACGTTGTGTTGTGCTGGGGCGGGAATTGGACAGAGAAAATATCCGCCTGATCTGTGAGAATAGCCCGGTGCCGATTGAAATTTTCGGACACGGCGCGTTATGTATGTGCTGGTCCGGCCAATGCGCCATGAGCGCGCTGATCGGCGGCCGCAGCGGAAACCGCGGTCTGTGCGCCCAGCCTTGCCGCCTGCCTTACCGGATGGACAGCGAAAAAATGGGCCGGCCTCTGAGTTTAAAGGATTCCTGTCTTGCCGGTCACATTCCGGAATTGATGGATATGGGCGTCTCAATCCTTAAACTGGAGGGCAGAATGAAACGGGCGGAATATGTGGCAGTCGTGACCCGCATCTATGCGGGTTTAATCCGTGAAAAACGCACCCCTACCTCCGACGAAATGCAGCAGCTGACCCTGGCTTTTTCCCGTGACGGCTTTACGGACGGATACTGGCAGGGAAAGACCGGCCCGCATATGTTCGGCTTCCGTCCGGAGAATGCCGCCGAACCGTCAGAATTATTTCGTGACGCAAGAAATTCTTATACCCAGGGGGAGCGGCGTACTGTTCCGGTCACTGTTTCCGCTGTTGTTCTGGCAGACCGCCCCGCCTCCCTGACTGTCAACGACGCAGAAGGCCATAGTGTCTGCGCAGAAGGCCCCGTCCCGGAACCCGCCCGCACACGCCCTCTGACTGAGGATGATCTGCGGGTACGATTGAACAAAATGGGCGGGACGGTATTCCGTGCGTCAGAAATTTTTGTCACCATGGACAACGGACTCTCGTTATCCGCCAGCGCCGTCAACAGTCTGCGCCGCGCCGCGCTGGACTGGCTGTCCGCTCTGCGCTCCGAACCGTCCCAGCGGCGGGAACTGCCTGACCCCCAGCCGGTGGAAGCCAGTACGGGCAGTCCCGAACTGGCTTTGACCGTTTCCCTCTCCAGCGGACGGCAGCTGACTTCCGCTTTGCTGGAGCTGGAACCGGATATCACCTATTTCCCGGTGGAACGGGTGGAAGAATTTGACCTCTCCTCCCGCAGCACCACCTTCTGCGCCGTACTTCCCCGCGTCTGCACGGATTCGGAGCTGCCCGCCCTTGCCGCGCTGCTTCAACAGGTGCGGAAAAAGGGCTGTACGTCTGCCGCTGTGCAGAATATCGGACAGCTGAAAATTGCGGAAGACTTTATCCTGCGGGGCGGCTTCGCTCTGAATATCTTTAACAGCCGCTCCCTCCAGGAGATCAAATCATGGGGGCTGACAAGCGCCGCGCTGTCCTGTGAGCTGCGGTATCAGCAGATTCGCGACCTCTGTAAGCCCCTGCCTTGTGAAGCGGTTATCTATGGACGCCTGCCGCTGATGCTGACGGAAAACTGCCTGATTTCCAATGCTCTGACCTGCCGGGATAAAAACCGTTCCTGCGGTTCTCTCCACAGCCTTACTGACCGCCGGGGTGAGGTTTTTCCGGTCCTGTCCGTTTTCGGCTGCCGCAGTGAGATCGAAAACAGCCAAATCATGTATCTTGCGGACAAACCGGATTATCTCCGCTGCGGCTTGGCTTACGGCTGTCTGCGCTTCACGACGGAATCACCCGAAGAATGTGCGGCCGTTTTGCGGGCTTACCGGGAAGGCGGCTGCAAACCGAAAGTATTTACCCGCGGTTTGTTTTACCGCGGTGTGGAATAGATCGCTTTATCATAAGGAGGGTTTCACAGTGAAACTCCAAATCAAACCCCTCTCCCCTAAAATCGGGACCGAAATTCCGCTTCCATATTACGCCTCCGACGGCGCCGCCGCGCTGGACCTGCACGCCTGCCTGGACGCCCCCATCACCATTCTGCCCAATGCGCAGGCTGTCATTCCAACCGGGATTGCTGCTGCGATACCCGACGGCTATGTGGGAGTTATTGCCGTCCGCAGCAGCATGGGCGTCCGGCACAGCATTTCCCTCTCCAACGATATCGGCGTCATCGACTCCGATTACCGCGGACCGCTGGGCATCGGTCTGCGCAATAACGGCAGCGCACCCTACACAATTCAATCCGGAGACCGTATCGCACAGCTGATGGTTGTGCCGGTCCTGTGTCCGGAGATCGAAATTGTTGAGGAACTCCCCCATACACAGCGCGGTGAAAATGGTTTCGGTTCCACGGGCCGCTGAATCGCGTACTGACGAAAAGAGGTTTTGAAACTATGCCACGCATCATCTTGGCATCCCAATCCCCACGGCGCCGCCAGCTGCTGGAACAATCCGGCCTGCGTGATTTTCAGGTGCTGGTCCCGGAGACGGATGAATCCTATGAACCATCCCTGCCCCCGGAGGAAATCGTTGCCGCTCTTTCCCGCAGAAAAGCAGAAGCCGCCGCTCTGCTGGCCGGTTCTGACGCTTTAATTATTGCCGCCGATACGATGGTTTTTCTGGACAGCCTGCATCTGGGAAAACCACGAAGCGAAGACGAAGCTTTCTCTATGCTGGCCGCCCTGTCCGGACAGACCCATCATGTGCGTACCGGCATATCTGTCAGCGCGGACGGCCGGACAGACACGCAGGTGGAAACAACCGCTGTGACGTTCCGCCAGCTCACAGAGGGGGAGATTCACAGCTATATCCGCACCGGCGAACCAATGGACAAAGCCGGAGCCTATGGAATCCAGGGACGGGCCGCGCTGTTCGTTGCCGGGATCCAGGGGGATTACTGCAATGTTGTGGGCCTGCCACTGTGCCGTCTGGGGCGGATGCTGGCGGAACGGCATGTATTTCTTTTATGAGGGAGGCTGAGGCGTGAAACGTCCGATCAATAAATTCTGGATCATTCTTCTGGCTGCCGCTACCGCAGTCGCAGTCATTTTAAGCGTCATGACCTATTTCTCCACCACTTCCGCTGTTATGCCGAATATTGCCGGTATCATAGCCAGTCCTTTCCGGTCCGCGTCCGCAGCGATTTCCAATGGCGTGGGACATTGGACGGCTTACCTGACGGAGTTTGACGCCCTGGAAGCCGAGAACAAAGAACTGAAACAGAAAATAGCTGAAATGGAAGAAGATGTCCGGCAGGCGGTGGCGGACCGTGAGGAAAATGCCCGCCTCCGTTCCCTGCTGAATCTGCGGGAACAGCGCAGGGAACTGTCCTTTGAATCCGCCCGCATCCTTGTACAGGACGCCTCCAACTGGTCCAGTATGCTGACAATCAATAAGGGTACGATGCATGATATCGCTGTCGGTGACTGTGTGGTCACGGAGACCGGCGATTTGATTGGTGTGGTCACAAAAACCGGCCTGAACTGGTCCACAGTCCGCACAATCCTGGACAGCGAATCCTCTATCGGCGCACTGGTCTTCCGCAGCGGCGTCAGCGCGGTCGCGCTGGGCGATTTCTCGCTGATGAGAGAGGGCCGGCTGTCGCTGGGGTATCTGGGAACAAATCCAGATCTGGTTTCCGGCGACCTGATCGTGACGTCCGGATTGGGCGAGTATTATCCGTCGCAGCTGGTAATCGGCTATGTGGAGGAAGTCCGGCCCGGTGATGACGGTATGTCACAAATCGCGGTTGTCCGGCCGGAGGTCAATATGGATACGCTGACGCAGGTGTTCGTTATTACGGATTTTGATATCTCCGATTGATCCGAAAATATCTGTTATAAAGGTGGGATGGTATGCCCAAAAGTTATGTGGCTTTCAAGTGGACGGTGTACGCTCTGGCTACGCTGCTCCTGTTCGCGGTACAGTCGCTGGTGCTGAACCATATCAGGGTGTTTAACGTGACGCCGTTTCTGTACCCTGTTCTTCCGGCGGTGGCGGCGATGTATGAGGGGCCGAGGAGGGGACCGCTGTTTGCCCTTGTGCTGGGGACCGTCTGCGATTTGCTGCTGTACGGACCGTTTGACGGGTTCTTTACAATCGCGTTTGTGATCACGGCGCTGCTGGCTTCCAAGATCGCTGAAAACCTGCTGTCGCCGGGCTTCTTCAGCGGATTGTTTATCTCTCTCGGCGCGCTGCTCCTGACCAGCGGTTTACGGGTCTTTATCCAAATTTTGACCGGCGGGCCGCACGTCCGTCTGATGGCCTGGACCGCGCTGACAGAATCGCTGCTGACCCTTCCGGCCGCGCTGCTTGTACTTCCCCTCTATCGTGCAATTCATAAAAGCTGCGCGGTAGACTACTGATAAAGAAAGGAGATTCTGTATTTTGGAAGAAAACAGACACAGCTTTCAAATCCGCTCTAATATTCTGCTGGTATTTTTTTCGGCCTGTCTGATCGCTTTTGTTTTTTTGCTGCACAATGCGCAGATTATTAACGGCAGCAAATATCTTGCGCAGTCCAATACACAAGTAACACGGTCTGAGACAGTGGTCAGTTCCCGCGGGCCTATTACTGACCGCAACGGTAAGGTTTTGGTAACGAACCGGGAGATTTACACGATCACGTTTGACTCATCGCTGGTCCCTACGGACAATACGCTGGTTCCCGACAATACCGCTCTCAGCCGGAAACGAAGCGTTGCGCTGGCGGCGTACCGTCTGATCAGCCTCTGCCGGGAGTACGGCGTGGAATGGAATGACGGCCTTCCGGTAACGGCACAGGCGCCCTTTGCCTATACGATTTCCTCCGTTACGGATGTCCAGCGGAGCCGTTTGCAGGGGTATCTCCGGGACCGGGAGTGGTCTGAAACGGCAATTACTTCCAACACTTCTTACCCGATGATGAGCGAAGGACTGAAAACAACGCTGGACACCACCGCTAATTCCCTCTCCGCAAACCGGCTGATCGAATTGATGCGGAAGGATTTCGGACTTCCGGAAGATATGTCTGATACAGATGCGCGGCTGGTCGCCGGGGTGCTGTATGAACTGGCTCTGCGTTCGCTGAAAGACCCGTACACAGTTACGATCCATTACGTCTTTGCGGAGGATGTGTCTGTGGAACTGATCTCAGTTCTGACAGACGGACAGTTTGACGGAGTCGTCATCAGCCACAAATCCGAACGGCAGTATAACACGGACTATGCGGCGCACATTCTGGGACGGGTGGGCGATATTGCCAACAAAGAGGAGCGCGACGCCCTGAATGCGCCGTATGAGGCCGCAAAAGCCGCCGGTGAAGATCTGTCCGCGATCCACCACTACCAGTGGGACGACAAAGTGGGGAAGGACGGCGTGGAAAAAGCCTTTGAGGATTATCTGTGCGGTCTGGACGGCAAGCGGCTGATTACCACCGACCGGGACGGCAAGATTACGGACGAGATTTATTCTATCGAGCCAAAGCCCGGCGGCACGGTTGCGCTGACGATTGATATCGATTTCCAGGAGGCGGTTGAGAAGGCGCTGGAGGAGCGTATTCTGGAGATGAACGACGCTGACGGCAGTCTGGACCGCGGCGGCGCGGCGGTTGTAGTGAGCGTTGAGGACAGCAGCGTCTTGGCAATGGCGACTTACCCGACGTACAGCCAGCGGACATATAGAGAGGACCTGTCGGAATTGTCCTCCAATCCGGGACGGCCCTTTGTAAACCGCGCCCTGTCCGGCACCTACTCCCCCGGTTCCACCTTCAAGCTCTGTACGGCGACAGCGGCAATGGAATCCAGCGTCATCACGCCCACTTCCACGATTCTGACCAAAGGCCGCTACACATACTGGAGCAGCTACACGCCCGCCTGCTGGATTTACCGGCAGTACGGCAGGACGCACGGACGGATTAATGTTTCCCAGGCGATCTATCACAGCTGCAACTACTTCTTCTATGAGGTCGGGCGGCTGGTGGGGATTGAGACGCTGAACGAGTATGTCAGAGGGTTCGGCCTGGGACAGCCGACTGGAATTGAATTACGGGAGGCAAAAGGGATTGTGGACAGTCCGGAGTATGCCGAATCCCAGGGCCAGACATGGAACCCCGGTAATGTTCTGCAAATAGCAATCGGCCACAGCAGTGTGTATACGCCGCTTCAAATCGCCAACTATGTAGCTACTCTGGTGCGCGGCGGGGAGCGTTACGACTGCCACCTGCTGAAAGACATCATGTCCTATGACGGCAGCGAGCTGCTGTACAGCCACGAGCCGGAGCTTCTGAGTACAGTGGAGATATCTTCCGGAACTCTGGAGGCAATTAAGAAAGGCACAGGCGATCTGGTTCGGACAGGGAGCGGCGTCGCAAACCATTTCAAAAACTGCATTGTGACCGCCGGTGCGAAGACGGGCAGCGTACAGATGGGCGACGGACAGACCAACGGCGTATTCGTCTGCTACGCCCCCTTTGACGATCCGGAGATTGCGGTGGCTATCGTGATCGAGAAGGGCGACAGCGGTTCGGCGCTGGCTGCCTGCGCGGTATCTATTTTGAACTCTTATTTTTCTGACAGCGGCGCGATTGGTGCGGCGCTGATTCCGGAGGGTGCGCTGCTTCCCTGAGAAACCTGCCTGTGAAACGTCGGGATGTTTCACGTGAAACATTTCCTGGCGTTCCACAGCAACCCCTGTTTTCATTCCATAAAATAGTATTTGTGAGAGAAGGTAAAAACGATATGCACAACACTGTCTATAATTCCCGTGATCTCAACTGCAAAACGCCCTATGGGGCAGTCCCCTGCAATACCGAGATTTCTCTGACCCTCCGCCCCCTGACAGCGGAGGGCTTTTTATCTTGCACCCTGGTCTTGTATCATGAGTTCGCGGATGAGACGCAGGAGGTCCCCCTCTCCCCTGCCGGAACACAGGACGGCAGTACGCTGTTTTCGGGTGCGTACACCGCGCCGGAAACACCGGAGCTGATCTGGTATTATTTTCGGTTCGCCGGGAAGGATGGCACGGCGGTTGAGCTGGGTAAAAATGGTTTCTGCCGCAAAGACGGAGAGGTGCCAGAACCGTGGCAGCAGACTGTCTATGAGGACACGCTGTCCACGCCTGAATGGTTTGGGCGCGGGATCACCTATCAGATTTTCCCCGACCGCTTCTGCCGCACTTCTGTCCCAGACCCCGCCGGTATGCCGGGGCATCGCAAAATACATCAGGAATGGAGCGAACCGGTGGAGCTTCCGGAACAGCAGGGAGCGAATGTAAACGGTGATTTTTACGGCGGCACGCTGGCGGGAATTACGGAAAAATTGGACTACCTCCACAGCCTGCATATCACGACCCTTTATCTCTGTCCTGTTTTTGAATCCGACAGCAATCACCGATACAACACCGCCGACTATGAACGGATTGACCCTATGCTGGGTACGGAGGATGATTTTTGCCGCCTCTGTGAAAAAGCCCACAACTTAGGCATCCGCGTAATGCTGGACGGCGTTTTCAACCACACCGGCAGCAACAGCCGCTATTTCAATGCCAGTGCCTCCTATTCCGGATTGGGTGCGGCGCAGAGTATGGACAGTCCGTATTATCCCTGGTACACCTTTAAAAAATGGCCGAACGAATATGACAGCTGGTGGGGTGTCCGCACAATGCCCTCCGTCAATGAAATGCACCCGGATTATATACATTATATTGTTGAAGGGGAAAACTCAATTATACGCCGCTGGCTTCGGAACGGGGCTGATGCCTGGCGGCTGGACGTTGCGGACGAACTGCCCGACGAATTTATCGCCCGCATCCGTGCTGTGATGATGAAGGAACGGCCCGATAGTTTTTTGCTGGGCGAGGTCTGGGAGGACGGCAGCAATAAAATCTCATATGACCGCCGCCGCCGCTACCTGCTCGGACGCGAGACTCACGGACTGATGAATTATCCCTTCCGTGTCAGCGCGCTGGCATATTTGCAGGGCGGTGACGCCGCGGCATTCAAAGAGGCGATGGAGAGCATCCGCGAGAACTATCCGCCCCAGGCGTTTTACAGTGCGATGAATATGCTTGGCACCCATGATACGCCCCGCATACTGACTCTGCTGGGCGGACCCGACCCCCAGCCCACCACACGGCAGAACCGTCTGCATTACCGCCTCTCCCCCACTGCGCGGGATCATGCCGTCCGCCTTTTAAAAATCGGCGCGCTTTTGCTCTATACATTCCCCGGCTCTCCCACGGTCTTCTATGGGGACGAAGCCGGTATGGAAGGTTATGAGGACCCCATGAACCGCGGTACGTTCCCCTGGGGCAGCGAGGACCCTGTTCTGCAGTCTTGGTATACTGCTCTTGGACAGCTTCGCGTTTCTCGTCCCTCGCTCCGGCAGGGGTCCCTGCATTGGCATTATGCAGACGGTCCGCTTCTCGTTTTTACCCGTGAATACAATGAAGAAGTGACCGCCGTCATCCTGAATCCCTCCGACGGGCCGCTTTCCTTCCGGCTTCCCTGGTCCGCTCCACAGGCCGCTGATTGCTTTACCGGCAGCAGGTTTTCGTCTGTAAACGGACAGCTCTCTATCCGCCTCCCGGCTCTCACGGGTATGGCGCTGATCTGAATCGAGGTTATTATGTATACGACCGTTCGCCTGCACAGGACCGAGTGCGGAAATATCAGTTACCGCTTCACGTGTATGGACCCGTCCCGGCCTTGGATTGTTTTTCTTCCCGGCCTGACAGCAGACCACAGCTTATTCAACAAGCAGATTCCCCGTTTTTATCCGCAGTACAACAGTCTTACCTGGGATGCCCCGGCCCACGGATTATCCCGTCCGTTCCCGCTGGCTTTCACGCTCTCCGGCCTCTCCGAATATCTCCATCAGATTTTAGAGGCCGAACGCATTGTCAAGCCGGTACTGGCGGGACAGTCGCTGGGCGGCTGCATTGCCCAACAGTATATACGGGATCATCCGGACAATGTATCAGCCTTTATTGCCATTGACTCCCCTCCCCTATCCTCTCAATACTATACCGCTGTTGAGCTTCTGGCCCTCAGGCACACAAAATTCCTGTACGAGATGATTCCCTGGAAACTGCTCCTTCAATGGAGCGTCAACGGAAATGCGCAGACCGGCTATGGCCGTAAGCTTATGCGCCGGATGATAGAGCCTTACGGCAAATCCGAGTTCTGCGCTCTGACTGCCTACGGTTTCCGCATTCTCTCAGACGCCGCTGCTAACGCGCCGTCTGACCCGCTCCCGGTTCCCACGCTCCTGCTGTGCGGGGAAAAAGATACCGCCGGTTCGGTCCGCCGTTATAACAAAGCCTGGGCCGCCGCTGAACAGCTTCCGCTGGTGCAGGTCCCGGACGCCGGACACTGCGCAAATGCTGACGCGCCGGATTTTGTAAACGAAGAAATTGACAAATTCCTCCAGGCAAACCATATAGAATAGAATCCATCAGGAAATGGCGTACTAAAAATATCTGGTAAACAACGCCGCAGTGTTTCACGTGAAACGCCGCGGCGTCCGTTATTTCAGAACCCCTGAAAAATTTTTTAGAAATTTTTTCGATTTCCTGTTGAAATGTCCCGTGTTTGTGTTATACTACATTGTATAGACTAGAATTTAGGGGAAAACCCCTTATCCCGGAGGTGTCCTGTGGCTAAGATCATCGCAATCGTAAATCAAAAAGGCGGCGTGGGCAAAACAACCACCTGTGTCAATCTGGCGGCGGTCCTGTGCGAAAAGGGGCAGCGCATTCTGCTGTGCGATTTTGACCCCCAGGCCAACGCTACCTCCGGCATGGGCGTAGACAAAACGCTCTCTCAGGGCGTATACGATGTCCTGATGGGCAGCGCAGAGGCCAGCAAGCGCATTGTTAAGACCCGCTTTGGCGACGTCCTCCCTTCTTCCAAAGGGTTAGCCGGAGCCGGTGTGGAAATGGTCGCCCTGCCGGAGCGTGAGTTCCTGCTGAAAAAAGCGCTGGGACAGGTTTCGGACAATTACGACTACATATTCATTGACTGTCCCCCGTCCTTGGAGCTGCTTACTTTGAATGCCCTCTGTGCCGCCGACAGTACGCTCGTCCCCGTCCAAAGCGAATACTTCGCACTGGAAGGTCTCAGCGACCTGATGTATACCATTCGTCTGGTCCGCCGTGGCCTGAACCCCCGTTTGGAACTGGAGGGCGTCCTGATGACTATGTACGACAGCCGCACCAATCTTGCCCTCCAAGTGGCGGAGGAAGTCAAACGCTACTTCCCTGGCAAGGTCTACGCGACTGTCATCCCCCGCAACGTGCGCTTGAGCGAGGCGCCCAGTCACGGAAAGCCGATCAACTACTATGACCGGACCTCCCGCGGCAGTGAAGCCTACAACTCTCTAGCGGACGAATTTCTGCGGAAAAACAAGTGAATGGATTAGGAAGGAGAAATTACCCTTATGGCACCAAAAGAAAAAGGTATGGGCAAAGGTCTAGGCGCATTGCTGGGGAACGATTTCTCCGTGGACTTCACCGCCCCCTCCTCTACCCTGCCCGTCTCGCAGATCGAGAGCTGCCGAAATCAGCCCCGCAAGAATTTTGACAAGGAGAAACTGGAGGAATTGGCAGAGTCTATCCGGCAGCACGGCATGATCCAGCCCCTGACCGTCCGGAAGCTGTCCTCCGGTTATTACCAGATTATTGCCGGAGAACGGCGCTGGCGTGCCGCGCGGCTGGCGGGCCTGTCCGATGTCCCTGCCGTCGTGATCGAAGCGGACGACCGTCTGGCTATGGAACTGGCTATGATTGAAAACCTCCAGCGCGAGGACTTGAATCCAATGGAAGAAGCCCAGGGATTTAAGATTCTGGTAGAGACCTACGGCATGACCCAGGAACAGGCAGCGGCCAGTGTCGGAAAATCCCGCAGTACGGTTTCCAACGCCATGCGTCTGCTGGATTTGTCAGAACCGCTGCGGGCCTTAGTGGAAGAGGGCAGGCTGACAGCCGGACATGCCCGTGCAATCCTCCCCCTCCCTGCCAAGCAGCGGGAGAGTGCGGCGGAAGCAATCATAAAATCTGGGCTCAGCGTCCGGCAGACAGAGCAGCTTGTCAAACAGCTTCTGGCAAAAGCCGCAAAAGCCAGTGAAGAAGAAATTCCAGAAGCCCCGCCTGAAAAAAAGATCGACTACATGACGGAGGCAGAAAATTCTCTGTCCAACCGCCTGGGCCGCGCCTGCCATATCTCCCGCGGCCGCAAGAAGGGCAAAATTGAGATTGAGTACTACAGCATGGACGATCTGAACGACCTGCTGGAAGCTCTCGGCGGTTTGGGCAAATAATGCGTTTCACGTGAAACGCCGCACATACAAATCACCTCATTCGTGGAGGAAAACCATGTTAGACATCAAATTAATTCGTGACGATCCCGACGCTGTTCGGGAGAATATTAAAAAGAAATTTCAGAATGCAAAACTCCCGCTGGTAGACGAGGTTCTTGCACTGGACAGTCAGCACCGTGCCGCAATTACAGAAGCAAGCGACCTCCGTGCCAAGCGCAACGCCCTCAGCAAACAGATCGGCGTTCTGATGGGCCAGTCGAAAAAGGACCCCGGCAAGCTTCAGGAGGCGGAGGCGGTCAAGGAACAGGTCAAAGCCAACGCCGCACGGCTTGCTGAACTGGAGCAGCAGGAAACGGAACTGGAAGCGCAAATCCATAAAATCATGCTGCAAATTCCCAATATCATTGATCCCTCTGTCCCCATCGGACCCGATGACAGCTATAACGTGGAAGTTGAACGTTTCGGCGAACCGGCTGTACCGGATTTTGAGATTCCCTATCATACGGAGATTATGGAGCGGTTTAACGGTATTGATATGGACGCTGCGGGCCGTGTGTCCGGAAACGGCTTTTACTATCTCTTAGGTGATATTGCACGTCTCCATGAAGCGGTCCTGGCCTATGCGCGGGACTTCATGATTAACAAAGGCTTCATGTTCTGCATCCCGCCCTATATGATCCGCGGCAATGTAGTGGAAGGCGTCATGAGTCAGACGGATATGGACGCGATGATGTATAAAGTCGAAGGCGAGGATCTGTATCTGATCGGCACCAGTGAACACTCTATGATTGGCCGTTTTATTGACCAGATGATTCCGGAGTCCTCCCTCCCCCAGACCCTGACCTCCTACTCCCCCTGTTTCCGGAAGGAAAAAGGCGCACACGGGCTGGAGGAACGGGGCGTTTACCGGATTCATCAGTTTGAGAAGCAGGAAATGATCGTCATCTGCAAACCCGAGGATTCTATGGACTGGTACGAAAAAATGTGGCGGTACAGTGTAGAACTGTTCCGGAGCCTGGACATCCCGGTCCGTCAGCTGGAGTGCTGTTCCGGCGACCTTGCGGACTTGAAAGTTAAGTCCTGCGATATCGAAGCCTGGAGTCCCCGCCAGAAAAAATATTTCGAGGTGTGTTCCTGCACCAATATGGGCGACGCGCAGGCCCGCCGTTTGAAAATGCGCGTGAAGGGCGAGGACGGGAAAAACTACCTGCCCCATACTTTGAATAATACTGTCGTGGCGCCCCCGCGTATGCTGGTCGCGGGGTTGGAGAATAAGTTGCAGGCGGCCGGGT
>CAMWQV010000012.1 GCA_947176425.1 uncultured Clostridia bacterium | reverse complement strand
CGATATCCCTGGTAGGACCGGCGCCGCCCTCAACGTGGATGACATTTTCGTCGTCAAAACACCGCACGACATGGACAATAGCGTTTGTTTCCCGGATATTGGACAAAAATTTATTACCCAAGCCCTCGCCTTTGCTTGCGCCCTTCACCAGTCCTGCGATATCGACAAATTCGATCACCGCCGGGGTAGTTTTTTTAGGGTGATACATTTCACTCAGCTGATTCAAACGCTGATCCGGCACCGCAACGACCCCGACATTGGGATCGATCGTACAGAACGGATAGTTTGCGCTCTCTGCCCCGGCGTTGGTGATCGCGTTAAAAAGAGTGGATTTGCCTACGTTGGGCAGGCCGACGATTCCTAATTTCATGATTTGATTTTTCCTTTCTCTGCCCCGACTACGGTCAGGGATTTTGTTCCGGCAATTTCTGCGGTTTGGAACGATAATCTTCTTTTTTCAGCACTTTATTTCTGATATAATCCAGCGTTTTATCCTCACCGGCGTCCCGGAGCATGAGCAGCAGTTTTTCCAGCAGCGCTGCCGTATCCGGATGGATGAGATAGTGGTCCTTTGATTTTGCGTAGTATTCCCAGGGGGAAGCGTCTGTATATTTGTCTCCCAGATAGGTCTGGCTGGCTGCAATGCGGTCGCAGAACATCTCAACAACATAGCGGACGGGCATTTTCATTCCGCTCATGGCAAATTTCTGTTTGGGATCATAGTCGACCCAATATTCGAGATGGTGCTTATTGCGGCCTTTATGATGGAGCCACGCAGAGGAAACTCCTGTAGCCAGACGTTCTTCTTCGTTTGGGCTGTGATCTCCCTGATAATATTTCGCACCCGCCAGGAACTCTATCGGACTGTATTTGCTCATATCATGGAGCAGGCCCTGCCGGTACAATCCGACGCGAAAGCAGTATTTCATTACCCGGATTTTATGGGCGGTAATCGTTTGCAAATGTCCCTGCCAGTTTCCCATGCCGGCCCCTCCTTATGCCAACAGTTGTTCCAGTTCTTCGATCAACTCGCCGAACTGCGCCAAAGCGTCCTCAACCGGCTGCGGGGTACTCAAGTCCACGCCTGCCTTTTTCAGCAGCGACAGGGGGTTTTCCGAACAGCCGCCTTTCAGGAAAGCAAGATAGTCCTGCACCGCTTCTTCGCCGCCTTCTAAAATCCGCTTTGAGAGCGCCATTGCAGCCGAAAAACCGGTTGCGTACTGATAGACGTAGAATCTCTGATAAAAATGGGGGATGCGGGACCATTCCATTGCAATCTCCTGATCATGAACAACGTGTTCGCCATAATAGAGCTGATTCAGTTTATAATAAATCTCGCAGAATTTTTTGGCGTTCAGCGTCTCACCCGCCTCGGACAGGCGGTGGGTTTCCAGTTCAAACTCGGCAAACATCGTCTGACGGTAAAGAGTCGTGCGGAACTGCTCCAGGAAATAGTTGATTAAAACAGCGCGTTTGCGTTTGCTGCCGGTATTCTCCAGGAGATAATGCATGAGCAGCGCTTCATTGCAGGTAGAGGCAACCTCCGCGACAAAAAGCACATAACTGGAATAAACAGGCGGTTGATTTTTGTTGCTGAGATAGGAGTGCATCGCGTGGCCCAGCTCGTGCGCCAATGTGAACTCGCTTTTCAGATCATCGGTATAGTTGAGCAGGATATAGGGATGGACCTTTGCACCACAGCAGTAGCCGCCTGAACGTTTTCCGATATTCTCATAAATATCCATCCAGCGCTGCCGGAAGCTCTCCGCGGCGGCTTCGCTGTAATCCTCTCCCAGCGGCCGAACAGATGCCAGCACTTCTTCCCGCGCCTGTTCAAAGGGGACTTTCCCGCACTCTCCCTCAACGACCGGCGCATAGATATCATACATATGCAGATGCCCGACGCCCAGCAATTTTTTCCGCAGGGCCATATAGCGGTCCATTTTATCCAGGTTTTTGTGTACCGCTTCGATCAGGCTGTGATATACGTTTTCCGGTACTTCCACCGGATACAGGGCAGCGGCCAGGACGCTGGGATATTTTCTGGCCTTGGCAAAGAATACGCTTTTACGGATTTCGGCATTGAGGGCGGCAGCCAGTGTATTACGGAAACCGCCGTAGACATTGTAAAGGGCGGAAAATGCATTTTTCCGGAGGATACGGTCGCTGCTTTCCATCAGAGAAATATAGGTGCCGTTTGTGAGGACATGCTCCTCCCCCTGGCTGTCCACCACAGAGGGGAATTTCATATCCGCATCGGTAAAGGAATGGAAGATATCCTTCGGTCCGCGGCTGATCTCGCCCACAGCGGCTAAGAGGGTTTCTTCTTTTTTGGAAAGAATATGTTCCCGCTCCAAGCGCGCTTTTGTCAGAAAGCGGCGGTATTTTTCCAGTGCCGGAAGCTGGGCAAAAAATTCGTTGAGCGTCTCGTCCGGAATCGCCGTCAGTTCCGGGCCTTCAAACGCCGACGCGCTGTCCAGCTGCACCAGCAGGCTGACACACCGGCCATGCATGGACTGATGTTCCGGATCGGCGGTATCCTCGTCTAAACGCAGGAGAGCATAGACATAGAGGGGTTCGATTTGCAGGTTCAGATTTTCGCTGAAGGTCAGGTAGTCAAACAGTGATTGTGCCGATTTGCCAAGCTGCCCCTGCCATGCGGCAGCTTTTTCCGGCAGATCCCGGCTCGCCTGGAATGCTTCTTCCCAAGCCGCGTCGGAGGGGAATAAATCCTCTACACTCCAGCAGGCGGCGGGGTTTTGGTCTTTCCGCTCTGGGATCGTTTTGTTCGTTGCCATAATCTGCTTTTCTCCTATTGAGATTTGTTGCACCGGCTGTATACAGACCGGTGATCTAATGTTCTTGCTTTGAAGCCATTATAGCATGGTTTTCCAGAAAGAACAAGACTGCCCTGCAATATCCACTGACATTTTCAGTTGGATTGGTCTATCATACGCTTGTGATTGATTTTTCATCATAGCATATCACAAACCAGCAGCGGAAGTCTCCTTTTGGGGAACCTCCGCTGCTGATTTTTTAGGGACCTTTTCCACAGCCCCCTTCGCTCGCTTTTCATTGGCTGCGCTCTGCCGGTGAAGTGAGCGGGCGTCCTTTCTCTATTCCGATCACTTTGCAGCGAAGTACTCTTCTTTCGTAATAGGATTGCCCTTCAGGTCAAAATAGAAATCCGTCTGTTTTCCATCAGAGGATTTGTTGTAAGCATAAACCGCACTCCGCGAGGTGAGAGTAACGCTGTCATAATTTTGACTCAAAATAAGATTCCCCTTCAGGTCGATCACGTTTTCATTCCCGTCCGACATCTTGACAACCGCAAGCTTGGGCCCATCTTCAAACCAATAAACCCGCTTATATATACAAGGGATAACCAATGTATCATTCTTGTCCACAAAGCCCCAAAGGTCTCCAATTTCAACACCGGTAAGACCGCATCCAGAAAAGAGGCTGCGATAGGTAATCAGCTCGCTGACGTTTTCACCCACCTTAGGCCCGCTGTCCGAAGAGGGCTTCCATGTAAACTTAAATGTGGTATTGGGGGCGGCAGGTGTAGCGGTTGCAGCAGAGGGGACCGTCTGGACGCTGGCAGAAGTGCCGGAGTCCACTGTCACCACGATAGTGTATGTGATCTTTTTCCCAGCCATATTGGTGAAGACAAAGCTCCAGGTTTTGCCATCGCTGCCCAGCTTCGGCTCGCTGAAGCTGCCAACATTCCGGTCCGTAGACAGCTTGATGTCTGAGGCAGAGGGCTGCTTGGGCAAAGTAACGGTAAATTCCCTGCTGCTCCAGCTGTTGGGACGCTTAGCCTCCACACCCATTACGGTAACATTGGGATAGAGCGGATTCTTGATTATGCCATACTCTGTCCCGGAGGAGGTTTCCTTGACATAGGCCATATAACCGCCGGAGGATGCTGACAGGTACTTGTACTCAAATGGGATCACAATATTTCCGTTTACGTCGAGCGCTCCCATATATTCCGTACCAGCCTTATAGCGGGGGTCCAGCCCTTCTGCGGCATCGGCTGCCATCAGCCTGCCGTCATTTGTATGGCCGCGGTACGTGTCGGATTCAGGAAACTCCAGTTCCGGATCTGCGGCTTCTCTCCTCTGGGCATAGGCTCCGGCCACCTCATTATATTCAGCAATGGTGGTTCGTTCCCCGGTTTTCGCGTCATAGCACTCGGTTGGACCAGCAGAACCGCCATTAAATCCAGCTGGCGCGTAAAACTTGACGATGTCCGCGTCCAAAGCGCTGGAATAATTGTAGCCGGACGGAACCTTAACCATATATTCACCCTTGGTATTGATAAGATACTCGACAGTATCCACTTTCACCCGCGCAAGTCCGCTGTCGCTGAATTCGCTGGCGGAAGCAAACTGGAAGGGGATGACCAGCTTGAAGCTGCGGTCCGCATATCCCCACAAATCATTGCGCTTGACGGGGATGAGGCCCATATTGTAGGAGCGGTTTCCCCGCCAAATACCGTCGATTGTTTTCAAAACGTCCTCTCCCACTGTTCCCTCGGGAAAGGTCAGCGGATCGGACCAAGTCTTGGTTTGCGTTTTAGGGGCACCGCTGGAGCTGACGGTCCCGTCTGAAGTGACCACAACGGTCCAGGACGAGGATTTTGATCTTGGTACAAAATCGCCTACTACGTTGCCCCAGATGTCGCCCTTGTTGCCGTCCCATTCCAGTTTGGTGTAGGAAGCGGTTACTTTAACAGTCCCGGGGCCAACAGCTGTAACCTTACAGGATTTTTGATTAGTTTGCTCTACCACAGCAATCGCTGTGTCCTCCGATTTCCAGGTGTATGGGGAGCTGCTCTCTCCTGCGACAAGTTCTTTGCTTTCTCCCACCTTCAATGCCACATCCGCTGCCGAGGCGGGCATGACCATGACACCGAACATCAACAGCAATGCCAGCAGGAATACTCCGATTTGCCTTGTGTGTTGCTTCATGAAATTACCTCCTTTTATGATTGAAACAGCTCTCAGCGGCGCGCCCTGCGGATCCAGCAGCCCCGCACAGGTGTAATTATGTTAATTTTACCACAAGTATTCTGACAATGCAATGGTTATCCCCCCATTTTGTCGGTAACTTCAGCAGGGGCAGCTGTTTTCTGATTTACGCCGCGCCTTTTGCGTTTTGTGTATCTGCCCAAAAAAACCGTGCAACAATTGTGAATAATATGGATTGCAACCAGCGGAAAAATGTGGTAAAGTAACGATAAGGTTGAGAATACGTATTCTTCAGGCGGTAGAGTATGATTACTATGACAGAAATCGCAAAATTGACCAATGTCTCTCAGCCGACCGTCTCCCGCGTTTTGAACGGGAATATGAATGTCGCGCCGGAGATTCGGGAGCGTGTCCTTGCCTGTGCGAGAGAACACGACTATCAGGTCAACGCGCTGGCGAAAGGACTGCAAGGCAGCAGGACTTACTTGATGGGCGTACTGTTGACGGATATCTCCAACGGTTTTTTTGCTGACGTAGCGAAAGCAATCGAGACGGAGGCGCGAAAAAACGGTTACAGCATCATTCTATTCAACAGCGACTACAATCTGGAGCTTGAAAAAGAGTATTTGGACGTAGTGCGCCGCTACCGGGTGGACGGCGTTCTGGCAGTTCCTCTCCGGGAAACCAGCGATATGTGGCAGGGCTACGCGGAAAAATTGGATGTTCCTGTGGTTGCTGTGACAAGGTGCGCAAAAGGGCTGGATTCCGTCTATGTCGATCATGCGGAAGCCGGCGGGATGGCAGCCGGATATCTGGTCCGGAAAAAATATGAACAGTTCCTGTTTATCGGGAAAGAGTATGACCAGAAATATACGGGATTTCGCTATGCGCTGTCAGAGCTGGGGCATGAGAACGACGTTGCAAATATCGTTTATCAGAACGATGAGCAGATCAGAGACGCCCTGCGCGGATATGTTGGAAAACGCAGATTAGGAATTTTCGCGGGGAACGATATCTATGGACTGCGTATCCTGAGCGCGCTGCGGGAGCTGGGTTTCGCGGTGCCGCAGGAGGCGGGCGTGATCGGTTTTGACGATACTATGATGGGGCGGTATCTGAACCCCAGTTTGAGCAGCGTCTCACAGCCGGTTGCGCTGATGGCGGAGAAGGCCGTATCCCGTCTGGTGTACCGGATCGAGCATCCCGGCCCCTGTGAACTTTGGGACGAGCCGCTGCATGGGGAGCTGGTCATTCGGGAAAGTGCGTGAAAAAAGAGCCACAACATGTGGTTCTTTTTCAGGGACGATGTGAATACGCATTCATAACAGGAATGTTTTTTTGCCGGTTTGTGAATACGCATTCTCAATTTTTGTACTCCGACCCGCAGGAGGGTTGAAATAAATTAAAAAAGAAAGGATCGAGAGTATGGATTACGCAAAAGTAGCTCAACAAATCTATGAAAAGGTGGGGAAAAAAGAAAACCTCATCTCCGCCGCCCACTGTGCCACCCGTCTGCGGCTGGTGCTGGCGGACAACGCCAAGTGTGACGCAAAAGGCGTGGAGGACATTGACGGCGTAAAGGGTGTGTTCAGCGCGTCCGGGCAGCTGCAAATCATCCTGGGAACCGGCGTGGTAAACAAAGTCTATGATGAGTTTATCGCAATCTCCGGCCTGACTGCGGCGTCAAAGGAGGATGTAAAGGCCGCCGCCGCCGCAAATCAGAATGTATTCAAGCGGGCCATTAAAACATTAGGCGATGTCTTTGTACCAATCATTCCGGCCATCGTTGCCAGCGGTTTCCTAATGGGAATTATGGAAGCGCTGACGTTCATGGTCAACAACAATTATCTGAATATCGACACCACTGGTTCCATTTACGTCTTTGCAAATCTCTTTGCCAATACTGCCTATACGTTTCTGCCGATTCTGATTGCGTTCAGCGCGGCGAGGGCGTTCGGCGGAAACCCGTTCTTAGGAGCGGTCATCGGCATGATTATGATCCACCCCAATCTGCAAAACGCCTGGACTGTCGCTACAGAGGGCGTCCTGCAAACGCAGAAAGTATGGTTCGGGCTTTACAGCGTGGATATGGTAGGCTATCAGGGCCATGTCATCCCGGTTATTATCGCGGTGTGGGTGATGTGCTTTATTGAAAAACGCCTGCATAAAATTGTCCCTGCTATGTTTGACCTGTTTGTCACGCCGCTGGTCAGCGTATTCGCGACAGGCTATCTGACCCTCTCCATTATCGGGCCGATTTTCGTCGCGATTGAGAACGGCATTATCAACGGCATTCTGACCCTGCTCACGCTGCCTTTCGGTCTTGGCAGCATGGTCATGGGCGGTCTGTACTCTCTGACCGTGGTAGGCGGCATTCACCATATGTACACGGTCATTGATGTCGGACAGCTTGCGCAGTATAACTTAACATACTGGCTGCCGCTGGCTTCCGCGGCGAATCTGGCGCAGGGCGCGGCAACGCTGGCGGTGGCTCTGAAAACCAAAAACGGAAAAACCAAATCTGTCGCCCTTCCCTCTGCGCTGTCCTGCTTCATGGGCATCACGGAACCCGCTATCTTCGGCGTGAACCTCCGCCATTTCAAGCCCTTTATCTGCGGCTGCATCGGCGGCGCTGCCGGAGCCATGTTTGCTTCTATCACGGGCCTGGGTGCCAGCGGTACGGGTGTAACCGGTATTTTTGGCCTGATGCTGTGCCTCCACGACCCCGTTAAATATATTATTATGATGGTCATTTCCGTAGGTGTAGCTTTTGCGCTGACCTGGGTCTTCGGCTACAAGGACGCCGAACCCGCTCCCAGAACCGCGCCTGCCGCTCCCTCGACCCCAGTTCCTTCGATTCAGTGCCAGCCGGGTACCGTCTACGCGCCTGCTGCGGGCAGTGCGTTCCCCTCTGAGGAGATTCCCGACGAAACCTTTGCGGCAGGCGTACTGGGCCGCGGCGTTGGCATCAACCCCACAGAAGGTCTTGTCGTGGCCCCGTTTGACGGCGAGATTTCCTCTGTTACAGACACAAAACATGCGGTAGGCGTCACTTCCCCCGACGGAATCGAGCTGCTGATTCATGTGGGCGTCGATACGGTGGCGATGGACGGCGACGGCTTTACCTGCTATGTCCAGGAAGGCCAGAAGGTCAAAGCCGGTGAGAAACTGATTGCGTTTGACCGGGATAAGATCCGGCAGGCGGGACATCCTGACTGTGTTGTCGTACTGGTTACGAACTCCGACGATTATCCTCAGCTGTCCATTCAGACCGGCGCGTGCAAGCTGCTGGACCAGGTGATCCATATCTAATCTATTTTGCGGTCCTGCCGTATCCGCCGGACACGGCAGGACCATTTTATATTGATTTGAAAAAATAATAGGAGAAACTGCTATGAATGCTCTGCAAAAGGATCTGATAAAACTCACCAAAGAGGCTGAACGGCAAACGCTTCCAGACTGTCCCTGGCGGCTGGGCCTGCATCTGATGCCGCCGGTGGGATGGCTGAACGATCCGAACGGACTGTGTTTTTTCCGCGGCGAGTACCACGTATTTTATCAGTATTCTCCATTTAACGCGGAGGGCGGCATAAAATTCTGGGGACATTATAAGTCGAAAGACCTGCTTTCCTGGGAGCAGTGTCCGGTCATGCTGTACAGCGACCAGGCATATGACGTACACGGCGCGTATTCCGGTTCTGCACTGTGCGGGGAGGACGGGCTGTATCTGTATTATACCGGCAATATCAAGCACGGCGGCGAATACGATTATATTTTGGACGGGCGGGAAAACAATACGATTCTGGCTTATTCGCCGGACGGAGTGCGTCTCGGCTGGAAACGCCTGCTGCTGGGATACCGGGACTATCCGGACAGCGTGAGCCGTCATGTACGCGACCCAAAGGTATGGGAGCAGGACGGGAAATATTATATGGTGCTGGGTGCGAGAACAAAAGACAATACGGGTGAAGTGCTTGTCTATGCGTCGGAGGACAAGCTGCACTGGGCGCATATCAATACCATCCGCACACCGGAAGCGTTCGGCTATATGTGGGAATGCCCCGACCTGTTCGAGATCGGCGGACAGTGGTTTTTGTCCGTATCGCCGCAGGGCGTGGCGGAAAAAGGCCCCGGTTTTGAAAATGTCTATGCCGCCGGTTATTTCCCTCTCTTTGGAGATTTTCGGGGCAACTGTGAACTGGGAAAATTTGTACCGTTGGATTTCGGCTTTGATTTCTATGCGCCCCAGACATTTTTCGACGGAAAACGGCGCATACTGATCGGCTGGATGGGGATGCCGGACGCGGCGTACAGCAATCCGACCGCCGCCTATGGCTGGCAGCATTGTCTGACCGTTCCTCGAGAAATAACAAACCGGCAGGGACATCTGGTTATGAATCCGGTACAGGAGATCGACTCGCTTCGGGAAGATTCACAGGAATATCTCTATTCCGGCGAATGCGCCATCAATCTGCCGCCGCTTTCCGATATCTGGATTACCTGTGAAACGGAGCTGTCTCTGGACCTCTCAGGCGTATCGCTGAAGACTGAGGCGGGAATGCTGGTACTGACCGTGAGAGACGGCGGCTTCGGACGGGAGACGCGCACAGCATCGGCAGACAGGCTGAAGGAACTGCGTATTCTGGCGGATACCAGCGCGCTGGAGATTTATGTGAACGGCGGCGAGCAGGTATTGTCCGTCCGGTGGTATCCGGAAAACGGACAGAAAACCTTGACGCTTTCCGGAAAAGGCCGGGCTGCCGTATACAGTCTGCGGGCGATGCGTGTAGAAAAATATTCCTTGTCATGAGGGCATTCATGCTGTAAAATTAAAAATATTTTATGGAGAGAAAGGGGTATTGTTTATGAAAATGTTGTATATGGGTACTGCTTCCGCAGAGGGCTGGCCGGGACTGTTCTGTTCCTGCGGCATTTGCAGCCATGCGAGAAAAGCGGGCGGACGCAACCTGCGGACCCGTACCCAGGCTCTGCTGGATGACAGCCTGCTGCTGGACTTTCCGCCGGATACCTACTGCCATGCGGTGCAGTACGGCCTGAATCTGGGCAGCATTCACACGCTGCTGGTCACGCACAGCCATATGGACCACTGGTTTCCCACGGATTTGATTCACAGGCATGAGCATTTCGGACACGGCGCGGCGGGCGTGCTGGATGTGTACGGAAACGAGGCGGTAGAGAAATCGTTTTATGAGCATATTTTGATCGACCGCTTTAAGCCCCACCCGATTGATGACTGCGTACATTTCCATGTAACCCACGGCGGGGATGTTATCCATTCTGACGGATGGGAGATTATAGCGGTTCCGGCCGACCACGATAAGCGGGAGGAATGTCTGGTATATGTGTGCAAAAAGGACGGAAAAACCGTTTTTTATGGGCATGATACCGGATGCAGTCTGTCTCCGGAAGCCTGGGAGCTGCTGTCCAGGGAGAATTTTGATCTGGTCAGCCTGGATGCTACGATGGGAAAAAAAACGACTCCCGCGTATCATATGGGTCTGCCGGACGCGGAAAATATGTTCCAAAAACTTCAGGAGATGGGCTGCCTGGACAGTGACGCAGTAAAAGTTGTGAACCATTTCAGCCATAACGGAGAAATGACCTATGAGCAGCTGGCCGCATGGGGCGCGGAACGTGGGATTTTGGCCGCGTATGACGGAATGGAAGTGGACTTCTAACGAAAAATAAGCCAAAATTTTACGGAATGCGGTTGACTTATTTGTGAATTATTGATATGATAGTGTCAATCCAGGAAAGGAACTTGCCGCTGATGATTGACCTATTTGATATTATGGGTCCCATTATGGTCGGACCCTCCAGCTCCCATACCGCCGGAGCGGTGCGCATTGGCCGTATGGCGCGCACGCTGTTAGGCGATACCCCTGTGAAAGCCTCCCTTCACCTCCACGGCTCCTTCGCGACTACCGGCGTAGGACACGGCACGGATAAAGCGCTGATTGCCGGACTTCTTGGTATGCCCCCAGATGATCTTGATATCCCGCTCAGTTTTGATATCGCCGAAGAACGGGGCCTGAAATTTACTTTTGACGAACTTGACCTCCGCGACGCCCATCCCAACAGCGTCCGAATGGAACTGGTGGGCGCGAATGACCGCCGTCTGAATATGCAGGCCTGTTCCACCGGCGGCGGACGGATTTTAGTCACGAAACTGGACGGCACTGATGTCAGCTTCACCGGCGATTACCATACCCTTATTATCCAAAATATGGACAACCGCGGCAACCTTGCCGATGTAACAAACGCCTTGGCGTTAGCCGGTGTTAACGTCGCGAATATGAGCATGAGCCGCAGCAGCAAGGGCGGAAATGTGATGATGATTATTGAGACGGACGACCCTGCCCCCGATTTTATCGTTCAGCTGATCGAACGGCAGCCGGGCATTCTGCAAGTCATCCACTATGAGAAGGAGAGCTGACATGAATCTGGATTCTATGAAAGACACCCTGTCCGCCGCCCGGCAGGAAGGAAAACGCTTTTGGGAGATCGTATTAGAGGCGGATATGAAAAACCGGGGCGTCTCCCGGACGGATTCCCTGAACAAGATGGCCGCAGTCTGGCACGCAATGCGGGAGGCGTCCCATGTATACACTGGGGAACGCCGCAGCGTCAGCGGACTGGTTGGCGGTCAGGGAAAGTTGATGCGGGAATACGCCGCTGAAAAAACACCCATCGGCGGTGATTTTACCGCGCAGGTCATCGCGGAAGCACTGTCTATGGGGGAGAGCAATGCCTGTATGCGCAGGATCGTCGCCGCGCCCACAGCCGGAGCCTGCGGCGTGCTGCCTGCCGTGCTGATCCCCCTGTACTGGCAGGATAATCTTACAGAGGACCGGATGCTGGAAGCGCTGTTCACCGCCAGCGGCATTGGCGCGGTTATTGCCTACCGTGCCTGTATTTCCGGCGCGGCGGGCGGATGTCAGGCGGAGATCGGCAGCGCGTCCGCTATGGCTGCGGGAGCGCTGGTATATCTGCGCAAAGGTACGGATGAACAGATGGGCCACGCCGTCGCGATGGCGCTGAAAAATCTGCTGGGCCTGGTATGCGACCCCGTGGCAGGTCTGGTAGAGGTGCCGTGTGTCAAGCGGAACGTGATCGGCGCGGTGAACGCGATTGCCGCCGCTGATATGGCTCTGGCAGGAATTGAAAGCCGTATCCCGGTAGACGAAGTGATTGACGCAATGGGAGAAGTGGGCCGGAGACTTCCTGTGGAGTTCCGGGAAACGGCCCTGGGCGGTCTGGCTGCTACGCCCACCGGCAAGGCGGTCAAAAAACAGCTGCACGGCGACCGGAAAAAACGTACCCTGACGATCAAAGACGCCAGATGGAAACTTGACAAGAGCGGCGCTGAGACTGTACAGAATACAGCGGCTACATAATCAGCAATTAAAAGCGGGAGGACGGTATAAACAGGGTCCTTCCGCTCTAATTTTTTCAGTTGAGAACGACGGCTTTGCTCAGAGATATTTTTTCATTGAAAATTCTGCATCGTTTGGAATTAAGGAACATTTAGTGCTTTATCTTTAACGCAACAGAGATTCCTGCCAGCAAGAATAGAATGGAAATGCCCACCAGAGCCAACGTATCAGATGAAACGGCGGAGAGATTGGAGACTGCGGCGTCTTGCGGTCTATTCTGGTTCTGTTCCCACTGCATAAACTCATTCCTCCGGTTACCGCCGCCCATTCCGTTTTGTTCACGATTTAGATTCGGAAGCTGTGTTTCACCACCTGAAACAGCCTCCGAATCTCCTGGCTCACGCTGGATCTCCTCTCTGTTTTGCATACCAAGGCCGCCTTCCGGTACTTGAAACCCGTTTTGGGGCACCATGTTATCCATATCGCCAGAAACGGGAATCTCGGGGATGCTGTCCATATCCGATCTGTCGCTGCCATGGATGCCGCCGGGAGTAAAATCGCCGCCCTCCTTTGGCATCTGACTACCTGGCATTTCCGGCATTTCTTTTTGCCCGGCATCTCCGTTCGGGATTCCTGTTAGGGTATTTCCTAAATCCGCGTTTCCCGCACCTGGCTGACCGTCAAAGGACCGCTCCCCTCTGCCGCCGCCTCGCCCGCCAAACATACCGGCCATGGCAAAGCCACCGGAGGAGGAGTTGTCCACAACGATCTCCTCTTCTGCGCTGCCGACAGAGATTGTGCAGGTCTCGCCCATTTGCAGCTCGGGGGTACTGATGACAATGGAGGAGAAGCTGCAAGGGATTGTCTCAGATACAAGCACGCTCCCTGCTTCGTTTTTCAAAGTCACTGTAGTCCCCGCTGAAGCGGTAGATGTGGTGTACATGACGAAGCATTGTGCAGACGCAGAGTCGAACCCCTCTGCCATCATGCTGCTTCCAGCCGCTGTCACAGTCCCGCCGCTGATCGTACAGATTCCGCCGTTTTCGCTTCCACAGTCTATGGCAGCATTTGTGCCGCTGCCGTTGACGCTGATGAAGATATTCCCGCCGCTGATATCAATATTGCCGTTGGAATCCAGGCCGTCCGCGTCACGCCCTGTTTCGTTAATGATAGTGATATTGCCGCCGGAAATATGAATCCTGGAATCGCCGCCCCAGCCATTAGCATTGATCCCATCATCGATGGGCCGGATGTCCAGCGTACCACCGGCGATAGTGATGTTAATGGCCTCAATTCCCTCGTAGCAGGACGGGATATTGATACTGCCCGACTCCACATAAATATAGGAGGTCCCGTCGTCGTTGGAAACGGTGATGCCGTCGTCCCCGGCATTGATGGTCAGCTCCGCGTTGGCAAGACGTGCGCTGTCATTGGCGTGGATGCCATCCTGGACCGCTGTGATCTCAATAGCGCCTCCGGTAATCACTAAATCGTCATTGCAGACGATACCGTGCTTGTATGCGGCGGCAACGCGAAGAGAACCGCTGCCGTTGATGGTCAGATCATCCCTGGAATAGACAGCGCCGTCAATTCCCGCCGAAATCGATTCCTGACTGTATTCCGCACCGCTTGAAATAGAATTTTCCGTTCCATCGGCAAGAGTTAGGAACACCTTCCCGGCCTGCTCTACCAGGAAAGCGGCGCTGTCCTCGCAGTGCAGTGATACGCCGTCCAGGAGAATCCATATTTTGTCATTGTTATCCGCTTCAATAATAATGCTTCCGTCTGTCAGGTCACCGGAAAGGATGTATGTACCTGCATATAAAATATGAACATCGCTGTCATTTATATATGCGCCGCGGCCCTTCACACTGCCGCCATCTCCGGTCAGCGTGATATGTGCCGCGCCGGAGCGGTCCCAATCCCCATTGAGGTCATTTGCGGCAAACTGCTCATCTCCAGCATCGGCGATGGGCTCGATGCCCAGCGCTTCACCGTTC
>CAMWQV010000011.1 GCA_947176425.1 uncultured Clostridia bacterium | reverse complement strand
ACAGACAGCCCGTTTCGGCGAAAGCACCCCTGAAGAAAATCACGCTCCAGCGTCAACTGGCCTATCATTTTCAGCATCGGGTCCGTCTCCTTCTTCAGGCTCTCCTCCCTCCGTTTAGCCTCTTTCTCTCCCACCTTCGGGCAGCAGGCACCACGTTCCGGCTGGTAGTCAAACAGCACGATGGGTCGGTCCGTATCCCCACTGGTGCGGTACAGCCACAGATAGCTGCCGCTCCGAGCTGTTTTGCCCGGCTCATGGAGCACCTGCAAAGTAGTCTCATCCGCGTGGAGCACGTCCTGCTTCAGCAGTTCTTTGTGCAGCTGGTCATACACCGGAGTCAGCAGGTACTCCGCCGCCCACAGCAGCCGGTTGGACATGGTTTGTCGGCTTACCTGTTCCTGCCGGTACAGGGGGAAGAACCCATAACAAATTTCTGCACCATGAGATGCGCCGTGGCCTCTGGCATGGCAAAGCTTACCGGGGAGGAAGTCCGGCTCTCTGTGGGTCTTCACCACTGGGGTCTCCCAGTTGACTGCGCAGATCCGGGTCAATCACAACCCCCCATTTCTTGTGTTCGATAAAGCAGCCAGACCAGATTATCCAAACGCTCTTGCTTAGTTGTATATAAGCGGTACCCCTTTCCAGCATAATAGTCCGCTGGTTCAATCCCCAGTCCCAGCGCATGACACAAACGGTCATCTCTTTGAAGTTCCAGATAAAGAATACTCTCATCAATGGCTCTCAAGCCACTGGCCAGTTCCAAAAAATCTTCGCCTACATGATATGTGGCCGAAAGAGACGGATATTTGACAATTAACAACTTTGGGTCTTGCCCACCAAGTTGGAATGTGGTATTATTATTTTAAGTTTTTATGTCAGAAAGCGGGGAGCTGTGCCGATGTTGAGGTAGCATTTAAATACACACTCTCAGGTATGTTTGCTATTGTTTCCTGGAAATAGGGTTGCCTGGGGGAAAGCGGATTAAGATCGTCTTTATGGGAGCGACTCCTTAATGCATGAGCCATGGTAGACCGCCTGTTTTTTTGAGCAATGCATTCAAAATACCCAATCTCCGCTTTATAAGATATAACTATATCAAATTATTAAGACGGTGTTTCAAATATGATCATTCAGGGAATACAACTGAAAATTACTGATGCTGAAAAGCGATTTGTTTCTTGGCTCATAAAGCAGACAAATGCACAGGGGCGATTATATAAACCATACGTTGCGAATCGTTATGCAGCATATCTGCGTTCTGAACCACTGAAATTGGATATTCCCTTTTCGCTAGAAGAGCGGAATGTTTATCGTTGCAACTCTATTCAGGCTTTTGACAGACTAGAGGAAATTTTTCGTGGTGCGCACAATTTTCTGGAAGTTGACCGAAGTTCAGGACATGGAACGTTTTCGGCTGGCTTATCTGCGTACCGGAGATATGTGCGTTATTTGGAATGTTCTGATTCAGAGGAAATGAGCGAAAAAACGCAGTCCAGTGATTTACCACCTACAGATAGCGAACTGCTATCATTCGATGGTGTCCCGAAACAAGTGGACTTTACCAACCCGGATGCATGTGCAGGCTGCAATCCAGTAAGCTGTGTGGTTGAAAATAAGGTTTTCCATGTTCACAACTGGAGAGATATCCTTACAGAGCTTACGGAATACTTTCTTGCAACCAAACCAAAGGCGCAGGAATTGACTTGGCGAAGCATTTATAAAAGAGGAGAACTTCCGTTCCTCCGAAGGGAAAAACCCGGTGGTTATGTTGATTCACGGCAATTATCAAATGGCTATTGGTTATATTTGAACCTAAGTATAACTAATCTGGTGCTTGCAATCGGAAGGTTATGCATTTTTTGTGGTGTGAATCTTGATAATGTAGACATTCGATATGTTCCTAAGCGAATTGTAGACGGAACCGCTGCTGCCAATTCTTTGGATATCTATCATGAAATACCCATACAGCAGTCGTTGGTAATCCCTGCTGTGCTTTTGGATACCTTAAAGAAAAATTATTCTGGAGGATTTCGTTTTGAGACTACATATGTCAATTTACTGGCCGATACATCCGGTGTCTGCATCGATGAACCCCTAAAGACCGAACTAAAACGACATATGTTTAAGAGAAAAGATGATGTCTTTTTTCTGATTGATCAGGTTTCAGACAGTGCAACGAGAGATGAGCTTTTGAAAGTCAGTAACACTTACCTTCATGAATACGGTTGTTTTGAAGTATCCGAACTTTACAGGCAGTTTGAATATCGTTTGAATTGCATTTGCGTCAGAAATGCAGAGGACTTTGAGTTATTTTATCAACAGATCGCACAAAGTGGGGTAAGGTGTGTAGCCGCTCCTCAAATTGGAAACAGAATTGCCCGGTACAGCAACGGAAATGTGCAAACAGCCTTTGAGACGGTAATAAAGAAAATTATTTCGTTTATCACCGAAAACTGTTACGGTTCTTGTACAGAAGATGATCTTCACAACGAATTCCAAGCTTTTTCCGCAGATCTGCTTAACAAGCTGATTCGAATCTTTGCGAAAGATAATCTGATCCCCATTGAAATTAATGACAGTATCTGTTTTCAATCTCTTGAGGCGTTAGGACTGCCTCAGAACTTTGCGGACATACTCATCGCAACCCTTGACAGACTGGAGGAAATCGACTTGGCTCCGTCGCAAGAGGTCTTACACACGGCCATTTCACTAGAGTTGGGTATGAATTTCAAGACAGAGCTCGGCTTACCTGATTGGAATACATTCCGGCGGCTGATTACCTCTAACTACAAAGGGGAAACTCGTCGTGAGTGGAGAAACAATGTCTTTGGGGAGGTTGAAAGATAGTTGTATTCTTATATCTTTGATGTCAAAACGCATGGACTGTTGCTGACTACTCAGACCGGAAAGTATGTTGCAAATGAGATTCGCCCGGTTTTTGCGCCTGAACTGGTGCTGACAGGACTTGACCAATATTTTGAATATGACCTTTCCGAGCAAAGACCGCTTTTGTGGGGAATTAAAAATACTTATTTGATTGCAGCGGTTGATGAAAGCGGGACTCCATATGGACGCAAGGTTGCACAGCTCAATGGCACACAATATGGAAAACCGCTAAATATTCAAGTTTTTTTTGAGGGAAAACTTAAACTTGACCCGGTTGACGTGGAGGCAATGGTCAGGGCGAATTCCGTGATAATGGATGCTCTGGTTGCAGACACGAAACGCCGGACAAAGGAACTGTATGATGAAAGCATCCAACGGTGTAATATTGCCTATATCGCATTTTCTGGTGGCAAGGATTCTGTAGCGCTGCTGGACGTCTGTCACCGGATTCTCCCGCTTTCTGTTCCGATTATTTTCAGCGACACAGATATGGAGTTGCCTGATACCTACAACGTTGTAGAAAAAATCAAGGAACTATATCCCGAACGGGAATTTATCACAGCACGGGCGTCCAGGTCGGCATTGGAAAACTGGAAAATATTTGGCCCGCCCTCGCGTTCCATACGCTGGTGTTGTTCGGTACACAAAAGCACTCCAGCACTGATTGTTCTAAAAAAGAAGCTAAAAAAAACGGCCATTCGCGTCATGGCATTTGTTGGAGTGCGTGGAGATGAGAGCCATAGCCGGTCATTTTATGAGGACGCCTCTGATGGAGTAAAAAATGCTTCCCAGCTGAACCGGATGCCTCTTCTTAATTGGGGCGCTCATGAATTGTGGCTATATATACTGGGAAACGGGCTTATAATTAATGAAGCATATAAAAAAGGAATTGCCCGTGTGGGGTGTTTGGTATGTCCGGATTCTTCTGCACGGTATATGTGGTTTGCAAAAAAAGCATACCCGCAAATTGTCGATCTTTATGGAGATATCATATTAGAAACTTCCTCCAAAACATTTCTTTCTCACGAAGAAGAGAATGAGTATATCGGTTCTATTGATTGGGGAGCTAGGAGAAGTGGTGCCGTGCTAAAGGAAACGCTCTCCAACCCATTACAAGAAAACAGCGGGCTAAATACTACATTCAAGAGTTCATTTTTAAGGAAAGAACCACTATTTGAATGGACAAAAACTATTGGTGATGTGGTCACGGTCAGGGAAACTGGGCAGCTACTTCTTAAATTGCCCAATACATTGGACGAAGGTATCCCATTTTCATATCCTGAGGGGAGTATGGTTACATTTGAGTTCCGTTCTGAAAATGAGCAGAGCAGCATTGTTCCGCTTCTCCGGGATATGTTCAGAAAGGTGATTTCTTGTGTTGGATGCCAGGCGTGTGAGACACAATGTAATTTTGGCGCGATTGGAGTAGAGAGTGGGAAAATCGTCATCAATGCACAAAAATGTACGCGATGTAAAATATGCTATGATATTGATTTAAGCTGCTGGAGGTTCAAATCCATGTACAAATCAGATAATGAACAAAATAAGATGAGCGGCATCAACAAATATAACCATTTTGGTCTGCGTGAGGACTGGATTGCTGTATTGTCTGACCTTGGTGACAAATTTTTCCCTTGGAGCGCGGAACATCCGCTTGGAAACAAGATGGTTCAATCTGCCAGCGCTTGGTTTCAGCAAGCACTATTGGTTCAGTTAAAGACACGCAAACCAACAACTCTTGTGAAGCTGTTTGCGGATAAAGGAGCTTCAAGCCCTTTGGGGTGGGAACTAATATGGATTGCTTTAGCAAATAATGCAATTCTTATAAAATGGTTTATCACTGAAACGGAAATCAACCATATATATTCTGTTAGTCAACTACTAACAATGCTGACCGATAACTATCCAAGTCTTGGCGCTTCAACCAAGAAAGACGGATTAACGTCATTGAAAGAAACCATTGTACGGTCGCCCTTGGGCAATGATGGTGGCATTGCTCAATGCGAGTTTGCAGGTAAAATATTCAAATGTATCATCCGCAAGGCAAAGGACGTACACCCGTTGACGATTCTCTACGGACTTTACCTGATTGCCGATTTAGCGAAACGCGAAAGCTTCACTGTGCGCGAGTTGCTGACCGCTGATGTAGATTCCGTTTTTGTCTCTCCTATCGTCGCCTTTGGCATTGCTCCTGATACCTTCAAAAAGCAGTGCGAGGGATTGCGCACCCGCTATCCTGACTATATTTCTACTACATTTACCCTTGGAAACGACGGATTGGATGTCTATCCACAGAAGCACACATTGGAAGATGTTGTCAATCTCGTGCTGGAGGATTCAAAATGAGGCATTACACGGACTATTTTACAGTCAATATCGGGCATGGTCCAATCATGACCCGTGAGGAAATCAACGTAGCACCTGATCGGTGGCTGAACTTCTATCCGCACACTACTTTTGAGGATATTTGCCGGACGCTCTTATCCGTTCTCCGCACCGGAGACCGCTCCCTTTGGATCACTGGAAATCTTGGCACTGGAAAAACAAACAGTGCCCTTGTGCTCGAAAAATTATTTACGGATGACGAAGCCCGTGTCCAAAGCTGGCTGAACCGATATGCAGACAATGGCCTTACAGACCGGGAAACTCTGGAGGCAGAGTTATTTGCCCGCCGTGCAGAGGGAACTTTGGTTGTCTATGATTATAATGCCTCCAGTGTTGGACCTGATCACGGATTGTTGGTTCGTCTTGAGAAGGGTATTATTACAACTCTCAGAGAACGTGGCCTGTTTGTACCCGCCATGTCAAATCACGAGCGCCTGCTGGAACGTGTGAAGCGGGAGGGCACTCGCTTCTTTGAAACACGCGACAGGATTCAAAGCCGTCTTGCGTACCTCGATCCGGGCTTTACAAACGTTGAACAATTAGAACTCGAATTGAGCAATGATGAAGTATCCTCAGCTCTGATCAGCGATATTGAGGCGGTCTTGCAGGAGGACTCCATCTATCTTGACGTTGATGTAAAAATGTTCCGGAATTGGATCAATACAATTCTACTTTCCAACAATCTCAAAAGTATTGTATATATTTTTGATGAATTTCATCCTTTTATTGAAGCAAATACAGGGAAGTTAAAAACGTTTGAAGATATAACGGAATCGCCAGGGGCAAGTCGTTTTTTCCTGGTTCCGGTGACGCATTTGAGGCTTACTGCTTATGTTGCCGAAAAATCGGAGACCGACAAGCGCGCAAACGATCGCTTTTATTTCCGTAAAATTGAGATGCCAAACGACACCGCTTTCCGTCTCGCAAAGCACACCATGGCGGAGCGGCAAGAGGAAGATATTGTTTCAGAGTGGAAGAAGGAAAAAGATGACCTGTGGGATTCTGTGAGCTATGTAGTTAACAAATTCAATGGAACTGGCGACCCAAGCCGCGAGTTGTTTTACGCCATTCTTCCGATCCATCCCATGGCAGCGTTTCTGCTCAAACATCTGTGCGAAGGAGCGAAATCGAATCAGCGCAGCTTTTTTGAATACTTGAAAGGTGGTGCGGATGGAACAGAATTTCAGGATTTTATCCGCGCTGGCGGGCCGAAGGTTTCTGGCAAGCAGTTCCTGACAGTAGATTATCTGTGGCATTTTTTCATGGATCGTAGCGACCTCGGAGTTGACGCGGAACTTACCAACATTGGCCTTCTCTATAAGCAAACACGCGACCGAGCTTTCCGAAATCAAACGGAGGACGCGCCGGAACTGCGTGTTCTGAAAGCAGTGCTGCTCTTTTGCCTTATGGACAAGCTTACTCCAAATGTACATGACAGACTACGTCCGACTGTCGAAAATGTGGAATTGTCCTTCAAAGGCGATGGCACAATCTCTGATACCGGCGCTGTCATCGATAATCTTGTGAGAAATCACTGTTTCTCTGTTGTGAACGGGAATATCTCTTTATTTTCTATGAGAACTGTGAAGCCTGAGGAAATTGAACGGCATCAGGGAAAATTTCATGAACTTCTCCACGAAAAACTAGAGACTGAACTCGAAAAACATACGAAAAATGATCGTCAGCTTTTCCCTGTGGGGCGCTTTGACATTCGTGCATCCGATGAGACTCACACAACATTAACTAATATTTCCTCTTCTTCTACGCGCGATAAATACTCCAAGGGCATTGCGAAAGATGACGGTTCGGTTTGCCTTTGGTTTGTGGTGGCAAAAAACAATGAAGAGGCTTTAGTAATTCCGGAAAGAATCAAAAGCCTTTTGACGCAGCTGAAAGATCATAGAATTTTGATGCTTACATTTCCGCAATTAACTTTTTGCCACAGTAATGCAAAGTTATGGGATGAATATATTCAGCAATATGCTCAATACATGACAGAGAATGATACCACAGCCAAGTCCCAGATTCGCGGCGCATTGGATCGCATCGAAAGAGAATGGTTTGATGTATTGAAGCGAAATCAAACTGTTATCCGTGTTCATAGAATCAAAAACGACCAGCTTGAAATATCAGATATTACTTGGAGTGGATTTAAGGCGTTCATTTCAAATTACGTTCGGGAGTCCTTGCCCTGCGGTGTAGATCATCTCGGTCATCGCATAGATTATTTTGGAAATAAGGATCTCCAAAACTATGCAAAGGCCGGATTAACTATGGTTCCTACTAGGATGGGACCAATCACAGCGCTTGTTGACACCCTGAAAAAGAAAGGACTCACAGGCACAAAAGAGTGGTTTGCTCAAAATCCGGAACATCCTTTCAGCAAAATTCATGCACTTTTTGAGAAAAAGATTTCCAATACATTAGGCAGAAGCGAACCATTGTCTATTCGGAAAGTATTTATTGAACTTCAACGTGCCCCATATGGACTCCGATACAATGCTTTATCCGCTTTTACTTTGGGATATTGCCTCAGCGATATCCTACAGAAAAACTATCAGTGGACAGACAATACAATGACGAGACCGCTTGATCTGAATACGCTGGCAGAAATTATAGAAAAGGCAGTGAAGAACAACAGTGATAACGAAAAGTGGATTTGCCGTCTCTCAAAAGAGGAACGAAGATTTATTGAAAAGGCACCTCTCATGTTTGGTATTACGCCTGCTCCAGATGCGACAATTTTGACTGTTCTTGGGCAGATTCAGGATGCTGTAGAAAAAAATTCGGCAAAAGTACCGCTTTGGATGTTGCCGGAATACATCCGCACAAAGGACGATCCGCAAATCGCTGTGATAGAAACTCTCGTATCCGATATATGCACTGCCATTTCGACAAGCAGCAAAGGGAAGGAAGCAGACCGTTCAAATGCGGTTAAAAATGCCGGCAGAATCATTGAGGATGACCAAGAACTCGTTGGTTCTTTTGCTGACTATTTTAAAACAGAAAACTTCCTTCGTGCTTTCGATATCTATGTTGACAGAGAGTTTCCCCAACTCGCAAGCCTCGCAGAGTCCGTGGGAGATGTATCTCATGGGTATTGTACCACAATCCGAGAAAAATTCCGGGAAACTGCGGGATGGCTTTGGAATCCAGCAGATATCAGCAAAGAAGCCACAGATGTTCTGGACGAATATAAGACTATTAGCCTTTTGAGTGATATGTGCGGTTACACAAGTTTTGTAGAATACAAAAGTGTAGTTGCGGCTCTGAAAAATGCCGTCGTTGTCCGAAACCACTTACCAAGGCAGATGATTGAAAAAGCACATCCTGAATTATCAGATTTTCTTACAGCTATTCTCGCAGAGTATTCACCGCAGAATCTTCTGTTTACGTTACAGCATTCCGTTTCTTTAATTCGCAGTCTCTTTTTTGATCGTTCTCAAACGGAGACTTTGGCGATTCTTCGTCCTTATTTTGAGGACAGCAAAGTTGGAGACAAAGAACTGCTGACGCTGTTAAACGATATGGCAGACGGGTTCAGCATTGAAGAGGGGGTATTTCTTTCACAGTTCCACACCAAAATTGAGGACTTTGAAAAAAACTCCGTAGCTTTGAATATAAAAAGCGAGTGGAGACGTATCTCCAGTTCCGAGAGCCCTACGGATTGGGCCATCAGCAATGGGATTCCTGCACGGTATGCTTTGTTTGATCAAGCGGAAGGTGCAGATTTACTGAAATCAGTTGAACACCCTGAAAACTTTGCTGCTGCAAGACTTGTGCAGTTCCTTGAAATGATGAAGGAAACCAGTAAAGTTCGCATTACTGAGAGTCAGACAGCGTTCATGGCAGATTACATCCCTGTTCAATACAGAAAATTTCAAATCAACCTTGCGTGTCTGCTCAATTATTTGAAGGGAAAATTTGGGCAGCAGCCTAATAACTGGCCTATACATCCGGATATCTCTGATTTTATCAAAAGCCAGTATAAAGACGCGATTGCCCCTCAAGTCAAAGAGAAGATCAGAAACAAGGACGCAGAGCAACTGAAGCAGAGGCTCTTGCAGCTTTCTGAGGATTATCCGGAATTAGGCTTACTTTTCTGGGAGGATTAAGCGATGGAGTATACGCTTAACGATTTTTTTCAGATGATGGATACGATATGTACTTCCCGCGTTCTGGTTTACCCCAACCGCGAGACAGCAGTACAACTTGTCAAACACTTAGAGGATAGTGGCTCGGTTGTTATCAGGCTGTCTGACTGCCTCCCTCAAGAAAGTAAGTACCTTCCAATGCCATATAGAGTTATGCCCATGATAGATGAGAAAATTCTCGCTTCAGGACGCCGTGTTCTTGTGTTGGGACTAGACGCTTATCTGGAACTGCTCGATGCGAGTGCTGTTAACAGTTTTATGACTGGGTTGCATAAACGACTTGATGAGAGCACAATGAATGTTGATTACTTGCTGTCTGCCTATAATAAACCACCCCTGCTTCCCCGCTACGAAGAATCTCTTCGAATGATATGTTTTAAGGGCGATGTAGAAAAACAGGGACCATTCACTGTGACAGCTTACTCTGATGAATGGGCAAAAGAAAGCGATTGCAATAGCTATAGTGAATTACTTGCCCAAGTAGATTCCCTTCTCCCGTCAGGCAGTTATACATTGACATTAAAAAATATGTCCGATTGTCAAGCCGGGCTTGGAACTACCGTGACTTTTGTAACGGATATACACACTATTGCCTTGCGGCAGTTTGGCATGGATATTGATCTGGATGATATGACGTTAAGCGAGTTACTACTGGTAGCTACCAAGAGTGGGATGTCACCAGAAGACTTCCTTGCCGAACAGTTTGGAGAAAATAATTGTAATGTTCGCCTTGCATTGAAGCGGCTTCTGGATTTGCCGCATAACCCTATATGGCAGGCTTATGTTTGGTTTGTTCAAAAGCGTCTTCCGGTGGATTCCTATATGGCCAGAGTTTTGTCTGAGGAAATTACATTTGACAACCTACTATGGAAATATGCCGTAGGCACAGCAGTTTCTGTTCTTACAGAGTCCAGAGCAAAACAATTTGCATTAGAGCGTGCGGAAGCACTGAAAGAGTTGAATAGTATTGAGCCACTAGTTGTGGAGTTTATCGGCCACACAAGGGATCGCGGTGATGCCGTGCCGTTCCTGAATTGCAACACACTTTCTGAGCGTGAGGAAATCATTCGCAGAGTATCCAAAGAGAATCTATGGACTGGACTCCCGTGCCAGTACGGAGAACTCTACCCACTTCTTGCTGATTACCTTTCGTCCTCCTATGAGTATCCTGATCGTGCAACCTCAGACTACTTTAAGGAATACCGCCGGTTAAGAGTATGTAATGCTGTTACGGAGGATTTTGTATCGTGGGCATTCAAAGCAAATATACCGATTCGTTATCCTTCGCGGGATACATTTCTCAATTCACTCCGCGAACAGCCTGATACGGCCTTGCTTGTTGTGGATGGAATGGGTGCGGAATTCATTCCTCTTTTGCTGGCGCTGGCAAAGCACCAAGGAATGAATGTTGAATCCTGTGTTGTTACAACAGCAAATATTCCCACGGCAACAAAATTCAACACAATTCGTTGGAGTGATGATCGGACAATTCCTTCTGTAAAAGGACCAGACAATATTGTCCACGATGGTGCCGAAAAACATGAAAAAAGTTCTCCAGAACGCAGTTTTGCAATGACATTGCAAGTTTTCGAGACGAAAGTTATGACACGTATAGCAGATGGACTATCCCGGTTTTCCCGTGTAGTTGTAACTGCGGATCATGGCTCCTCCCGGCTTGCTTTGGTTGCCTGGCAAGAAGGTAAAGGAGGAACCTTGCCTTGGGACAAAGGAAAAAATGGTGAACCACTTGACTGGCGGTTTACGCTTGCCTCACAGGATGGCACACGTCCTTCGGAATTTGAAAGCCAATACTTTCCAGGTACAGGTAAAACTTACTGGGTTGTGCGCGGCTATAATCGCCTCCCCAAACAGGGAGGAAAAAACTATGGATTGCACGGTGGCGCAACCCTTGAAGAAGTGCTTGTACCGGTTTTAATCTTTACAAAGAATGCAGTTACAACTATTCCAGAGGCATCTCAGAAAATGTCCACTGACAATCTGGAAGATAATTTGGAAGGTCTTATTTGACGAGGTGTTTCTATGTATGATGTTGATAAATTGAGGAACTATTTCCCTTCTACAACTGTTTTTAAAGATCCGTCCGTCATGTCTATGTTCAAGGCAGCCAAAATAGAGTCCTTTCTTCGAGATTGGATTTTGAAACGCAGAACAGGTACCGATGGCATTGTTGATAATATAGATACGTTGAGTGATTATGTGGCGGCAATTATCCCATCGCGGACTGACAAAGAGCGGCTTCAAGATGAAGCCAGAACGAACGGTGAAACAAGACCATTTCTTGCAAAAGTCAATATTGCTTTCAATTCCAATGCCAATTACTACAGCTTTGAAATCCCGTCCCTTGGGTTTAATCACTCCCAGACAATTATTGAGGATTATGTTTGGTATAGGATACGTGATGAGCTTATCGGCGAAGCTGGCGGATGGGGATTGGTCAAAATCGGATATATGCCACCAGAAGGTAGAAAGAAAAACGGCCGTTTTACACTACTGGACTTCAAAAACTTCTGTCCTTATACGGTTGACCTAGATAGTTTCCGAGAAGCGCGTTCCCATTTTGAGATTGAAGAATGGATGGGAATTCTTCTAGGGGCTATAGATTATAATCCAGATGGATTTGTAAGAAAGGGTTGGGTAGATCGTGACATTTGGCGAGCAAAACATACGATGCTCACACGATTACTGCCCTTTATTCAACCCCGAATTAACCTGATTGAACTAGCCCCGCAACAGACTGGAAAATCCTATATGTTCGGAAAAATCAGCAAATATGGGTGGTTGCTTACCGGGGGTCAAGTGAGTCGTACAATGCTGTTCCTTGATCGCCGCCCTGGCGCAAGAGCGAAGGGGTTGGTAACGTGTAATGATTTCATAGCTGTGGATGAAATCAAGTCTATTGAATTCTCCAACGACCGAGAGATGGCTGGTATTTTGAAAGGCTACATGGAGGATGGCTATGTGACAGTTGGAGGGACACGCATAGACGGGGAAGCTGGTATCGTTTTCCTTGGTAATATCGCATATGAAAATATGGACAGTGATAAAGATATGATTGGCGAAGTTAATCCTATTTTCCGTGACAGTGCATTGTTACAGAGAATTCATGGTTTTATCCCCGGTCATTATGTTCCGGCATTGTCTCCGAAAATGTATATAAATGATTGGGCGTTAAACTCAGAATATTTCACAGAGATTATGCATCGGCTCCGTACCACATCGGAAACCATGAGGTATCGGGGGATGGTTGAAGAGTTGGTTGAAGTGAAATCTGCAACGGGTAATACATCGGGTCGGGAAAAAGAAGCCGTATTTCGCCTATGCACAGGGTATCTAAAACTCTTTTTTCCTCATGCTGACAGTGATTTGATTCGTACAACAAAATTTAAGAGAGAATTTGACCAGTATTGTTTGACACCGGCAAAGACAATGCAGGAAACCGTGTTAAAGCAAATGCGCTTTGTAAATCCTGGTATGTTTCCGGATGGTAATCTCGGTTTTTCAACGTATGTTGTAAGGTGGGACAATTAATGGGAAAGCGAGTAAAATGCTTTGTATGTGGAACATCCCTTAATAAAAATGAAATGGGTTTAAACAAAAAGCTGATCGGCATTACATCAGATAAATCATTTTGCATAGAGTGCCTTTCAGCGTATCTTGATACAACAGTCGAGGATTTACTGGAGAAGATAGAAGATTTCAAAAATGAGGGATGTACTCTTTTTGAATAAATTTAGTCCAAATAGTTCTACGTTTATATAGGAGGGGTCATTCTGTGATTTATGCCGATAATGCGGCTACAACCAAACTGGATATGGATGCATTTGAGGCAATGCGTCCCTTCTTATTGGAGAAATATGGAAATGCATCTCAACCGTATTCTTTCTCGCGGGTCGTGAAAAAAGCCCTTCGTGATGCACGAATCACGATAGCGTCCTGTATTAACGCTTCGCCAGAGGAAATTTTCTTTACCTCTGGCGGAACAGAGAGCGATAATTGGGCCATCAAGGGCACACTGTGCTATGGAGATTCTAGAGCAATAGTTACCAGCCAGATAGAGCACCACGCTGTACTGAATGCCTGTGCGTTTGTTGAGCAAATGGGATTTCCTGTAGTGTATTTGCCTGTAGATCGAGAGGGAATTGTTGGAACGGATGAACTTAGACAAATCATCTCTACTAAAACAAAACTGGTTTCAGTTATGCTGGCCAATAACGAGATCGGGACTATTGAGCCGGTTTCGTTATTGGCTGATATTGCACACAAACACGGAGCGTTATTCCATACTGATGCAGTTCAGGCTGTAGGTCATATTCCGGTTGATGTCAAAAGTCTTGGCGTAGATATGTTATCTGCCTCTGCGCATAAATTCAACGGCCCAAAGGGAGTTGGTTTTTTGTATATCAAAAAAGGAACCGCCATCAAGCCGTTGGCTGATGGCGGTTCACAGGAATTTGGGATGAGGGCTGGCACCGAGAATGTTGCATCTATTGTTGCTATGGCATTGGCATTGAGCAAAAACTGTAAATATATCAATGAAATCGAGGCAAAGTTGCATAGAATGGAAGAATTCTTTTTTACAGCACTTGAAAAGAGTGGAATTGATTTCCTTCGCAATGGTGCCCCAAATCGGATTCCAGGTAATATCAACATTTCCATTAGGGGAGCTAATGGCGAAATGCTCTTACACCGAATGGACTTAAAAGAAGTCTGCATCTCCACAGGATCGGCTTGTGACTCTACAAATACGCAAATTTCCCATGTTATTCAGGCAATTAATATACCTGACGAATATGCAAAGGGTACAATTCGCATTTCTTTTGGAAAATATAATCAAGAAAGTGATGCACAAGAAGTTGCCTCTACGCTGATTGAGATTTTGAAAAATAATATCGCAAGTAAAACCTGATTAATGAATCAAAGGGTGAAAATATCCTTGACAAACCCGTCTTGTCCTTCCATATTGATGCCTGAGGGAGTGAAAAATAAAACGTGTAAATGAGTCTAAAGGATAAGAAATAAGGTAAT
>CAMWQV010000010.1 GCA_947176425.1 uncultured Clostridia bacterium | reverse complement strand
ATTGCCGGAACAGCTGACAGGATATACGGTGCGCGCCTGGTGTGGAGGACGGCTGTTTCCGGAAAAACCCACCGGGGGACGGCTGGATATCGCCGCTCTGGAGCAAAAGGGCATTACGGATGTATTTCTAAATGAACCGGAGCTTTATACTGGGGACCTATAGGCGTACTGTAAGGAAGGGGGTGGATTACTTAAATGTTTTTTTCGGAAGCGGAAGCATTTGTTGATTTTTTAAGAATCAACAGCGACAAAAAGATATATGTTTGGGGCTGCGGCGCAAGCGGTGAACTGGTGGGCCAGGTTTTAAATCAGAATGGTATTTTATGGAACGGGTATTACGATAACTTCATAGCTCCCGGCACCGTTTTGAATGAAAAGATTGTATTTGGTCCAGCCGATTTTTCTAACGATGAAGCAGCGATCATTATTATATCGCCCCTGCATTACCACGGAATAAAGCAGCAGTTGAATTCTTATGGCGTTTCAGACAATAGGATGATTTGGATGGAAAATCCTGACTTTCTAAATTCTCTTGTGAATATGATGGGTTTTAAGTCGCAGCGCATCCACACTGTTCAGGAATTTCGCGATATTTTCCACGGTGAAAGCTGCTTTGTTGTTGGAAGCGGACCTAGCCTGCGGCTGACGGATTTGGAAAAGATCGGTGAAAAAGGGTTCCGCTCTTTTGTATGCAATTTTTTTCATCAGTGCTATGATAAGACGGATTTTCGCCCTAATTACCATGTAACAATAGATAAAGTTCTCTTAAGGCAGGTAGCGGAAGATAGGAATGCATTGGCACAGATTTTAAGCAGCTGTGAATATATGTTTGTCCGCCAGGACAGTGCGATGTTTAATTTGCGCGACGAACCTGAAATGGACAATATGATCTATCTGAAATGCGCCTATCCTAAAACATTGGACAGACTTGAATTTTCATCGGACTGCAGTAAATATGTTTGTACGGGCATAAACGTAGGGTTTGTCATGCTACAGTTAGCGGTTTTTATGGGGTTTCAAAAAATTTATTTGATCGGGATGGATCATACAGCTTCTAGGATACAAAATCCGGATGGTACGGTTGAAGAACATTCGGAAATTGTAGACCATGCAGGCATTTTTGGAGATTATGGTAAGTTTAGTGAGCTGTGGGAGCCAACTCCATTATACATGACAACAAGGGGCTATGAGGCTGCCAAACTCTATGCCGATACTCACGGGATCGAGATCTACAATGCCACCCGTGGGGGACAGTTGGAGGTATTTCCAAGGGTGGATTTTGATGAGCTTATGAAATGAGAGGAGTATTGCTCGTGGACAAACGCTGTAAATTATGTGCCAGTGATCGTGTTCGGATCATCTATGAAGGTGTTATTCGTACAGGAGGACTTGATAAATACACGGAGCAAGATGTTCCGATGTTTCAGTGTGAGAACTGTGGCGTCATATGGCATGACCCCATGCTTAAAAATATCGATGAATATTATGAAAGTAAAAAATATCGTGCCTCTATGGATGAAGGATCAGAAGAGGAAGTATTCTATCGTAATCACGACAGAGAAACCTTAGATAAATTGCAGTATACAGGGACAACAATTTTTCGGGACAGGACAGTAGCGGATATTGGCTGTGGTGCTGGAGCCTTTTTAGATTTTTTGAAGGGTGTTGCTAAAAATATTGTTGCAATCGAACCTTCAGAAGCATTTCAAAAGATATTATCCCGAAAAGGATTTGCTGCGTATAGTTACACAAGTGCGGCCCTTACTGATTGGGAAAATCAAGTGGATACAGCGACATCTTTTGACGTAATTGAGCATGTAGAGGATCCTCTGAATTTTATGTGCGAAACATATAAGCTCTTGTCCGATACTGGTACGGCGATTATCGGAACACCAACCGACGCTCCGCTTATGCGCAAACTGCTGGGCGAGTGCTACGAAAAGCAGATTCTGTTCAGTACACAGCATTTATGGATTTTTTCAGGAGAGAGTTTGAAGCAATTAGCGAAAAAAGCCGGATTCAGCCGTATAGAAGTTCGATATTTTCAGCGCTATGGACTGGAGAACCTGCTCGGCTGGTGCATAGAAAAAAGACCGAAAGCGGAGATCAAAGAAACATTTTTCCGGCAGGAGATGGATGCAGTCTGGAAAAGCTCGTGCAGTACGCACCAGACGGCGGACTACGTTGTACTTTATGCAGGGAAATAAAGTACCCAAAATGAGGCGGCATTATGAAGGATATTCAACTTTTAGATTGTACTCTTCGAGACGGCGGCCGGCTGATTGACTGCTCCTTTCAAAATAATCAAATTCGCGGCATGATCAGTAGTTTGATGGAGACCGGTATAGAGATTATTGAGATTGGGTTTCTTCGCAATCATATCGAATATATGGGAAACAGCACTTTTTTCAGAACCGTTCAGCAGGCGGAAAAGTTTATCTCTAACAGTAATGGACAAATATTTGTTCTTTTTATAGATCACGGCCTGTATGATGTCGAAGAACTCTCGACTTGCAGCGGCATCATACAAGGGATTCGATTTGGATTTACAAAAAAGGATTTCCAGAATGAACCAGATGTATTGATGCATGAAATGCACATCATCAAGGAGAAGGGATACCGGCTATTTATTCAAGGCGTTAATACCATTAGCTACAGTGATCAGGAACTGTTGGAAGTCATCTCCCTTGTGAATGAAATATCCCCCTATTCCTTTGGAATTGTTGATACATATGGATGTATGTATACAGATGATTTAGAACGTCTATTTACGTTAGTGAATTTCAACTTGAGCAGTCATATCTTAATTGATTTTCATGGACACAATAATATGCAGATGGCATTTTCCCTCGCTCAAAAGATGATTTCACTTTGTCAGGGTAAGCGGCAGTTGATTATTGACGCTACCCTGGATGGAATGGGGAAATGTGCTGGAAATTTGAACACGGAGCTGATTACCAATTATCTGAACCAGCGATACCAAAAAGACTACAATTTTGATTGCTTATTGGATACGATTGATACCTACGTAGAGAAATATAAAGAGAAATTTCCCTGGGGGTATTCTATTGCATCCTTTATGGCTGGGGTTTATAAAGCACATCCAAACAATGTTATTTATCTTACAAACAAATTCCGTCTCAGTACAAAAGATATCAGGAAAATGCTGTCTTTCATCGAAGAACCAAAACGGCAGCGATATGACTACGATAATATCCAAAAAATATACAAAAATTATTTCGCAGAGCCTATGGATGATTCCGAAGCCATACGATTGTTAAAATCCCGTCTGTCAGGCAGTACGATTTTCATTTTAGCTGCAGGACATTCTATTAAGGAATATGCGGAAATCATCCAAGATTATATTAACACCGAGCATCCCATTATTATATCAGTGAATTTCATTGATATACGGGGACAATATGCGTTTTTTGGAAACGATCGCCGCTATCAGAATATTAATCCCAAATTAGTGAACAAATCAATCATTTTGACATCAAATGTTCAAAAACGGACAAATCAAGAACTTGTTGTCAGTTATATGAATTGTATTGCAGAATCGGGAAATTATTTTGACAATTCAACTCTTATGCTGCTCAATCTTCTTCAACAGCTGGAGGTCTCGCATATTAGAATCGCCGGTATGGACGGCTTTTATAAAAATAAACCTAACTATTTTAATGAGCAGGATGAGGAAAATCGGTGTACAGCGCAATACGAGAGCATTAATCGCGAGTTAGAGGGACACTTATTACGTTTTTTGAAGCGAAATCAAGGCCATATTGATGTTAGGTTTGTGACACCCAGCCGATTTGAACACATTACAATAGAGTAGGGAGAAATTGGGCTATGAATATAAAAGCAGTTGTACCTATCAAACTGAATAATGAACGTTTCCCAAACAAGAATCTGGAGCCGTTGGGAGGAAAGCCGCTTTGCGCCTATTTGCTGGAAACTTTAGCATCTATTCCCGAGATCAAGACATATATATATTGCAGTGACGAAAGAATTGTCCCATATATTCCTGCAAATACCCATTTTTTTAAGCGCAGCGAAAAACTGGATCAGTTTTCAGTTAAGCGTCAGGAGATTGTCCAAGCAATGGTACAGGACATTGAGGCGGATATATACGTCTATGCCCATGTGACAAATCCGTTTTTGACACAGGCAACGATCCATGCGGCGGTTGATGCGGTGAGCAAAGAAGATTATGATAGCGCAATTGGTGTTGTACCGTATCAGAAATATATTTGGTATCAAAACCAACCAATGAACTTTGATTGTGAAAATTTGCTTCGGACACAGGACATTGAACCTATTTATATGGAAATGGGACTTTTTGTCTTTCGCAGGGATGTTGCGCTGAAAAACGGCTCTGTGTACGGTGAAAAGCGGAAACTGATCCCAGTGCCGGAAATGGAAGCTATTGATATTGACTATCGGGAGGATCTGGAGTTTGCAAATCTTCTGCTGACGCAATCGTTATATCGGCATGGAAGGTAATATGATTAGAAATATTAAAATTCTGTTTATGGATGTAGACGGGACCTTGACCAATGGAAAAATCTATATGGGAGAACAGGGGGAACTGTTTAAGGCATTCGATGTCAAGGATGGCTATGGTATCCATGAAATGCTTCCACAACACGGTATCATACCGGTCATCATTACGGCTCGTACATCAAAAATTTTACAAAACCGTGCGGCGGAGCTTGATATTACGGAAGTATATCAAGGAAAGCACGAGAAATTAGAAACTATGTTAGAAATTATGGATAAATTCCAATGTTCTCCTGCAGAAACCGCATATATCGGGGATGATCTTTCGGATTTGCCTTGTATGCGGATTTGCTGATTTCGTGGCTGCCCGGCTGATGCAGCAAAGGAAATTCAAGCTATATCAGACTTTGTTTCTTCGAGAAATGGTGGCAGCGGTGCAGTACGTGATTTTATCGAATGGCTTGTTGACGGATACGGATTTTAAAATTTAGGACATAAAATAGTTAGAAGGGTGGTCTAATATGAAACAAAAAATCGTAATTTTTGGCGCTGGTGGAGGTGGGCGATATTTATACAGTCAATTGCGGGAAAATGCCTTTTTGGAGATCGTTGCATTTATTGACACATTCAAAACAGGAGCCTTATATGGGATTCCTATTTATTCTCCAGAAAAGCTGCATTCACTTGAATTTGATTTGATTTACATAGCCACCATTGCTTATTCTGAGGTTTTAGAACAACTGCGCTTAATTGGAATTAATGAAAATAAGATTGTAAAGTCTACAGTGGCAGATAAAGCGACCGCACGTGTGATTTTTCTAAAAAATCTTGCTAAAGAGATATATCGGAAAGATGTCCCAGGAAGTGTAGCAGAGGCAGGAGTTTTTCGCGGTGAATTTGCAAAAATGATTAACCAGTTTTTTCCGGATAAGAAATTATACCTCTTTGATACCTTTTCAGGCTTTGACAACCGCGACATTCAGATAGAGGAGGGATATGAGCAAGATCCCCTGCGGGGAGAATATTTCAAGAAAACTTCTGTAGACCTGGTTCTCTCCAAGATGCGGTATCCGGAAAACTGTATTGTAAAACGGGGATATGTTCCGGAAACTTTACAGGGAATAGAGGATCAGTTTTGCTTTATAAATCTCGATATGGATTTGTATCAGCCAACGCTGGTGGCGTTAGAATGGTTTTGGCCGAGAATGGTGCAGGGAAGTGTTATTTTGATTCACGATTATTTTGATGAGACGGGTACATTTCCGAATTTAAAGAAAGCCGTGATTAAGTTTGTGGAAGAACATCAGGTACGGTCAATGCCTATCGGGGATGATTTGAGTATAGCACTGGTGAAATAGAAAGGAAATTATCATGCCAAAAGTTTCTGTAATTATTCCTGTGTATAATACGGAAAATTATTTAAGAGATTGTTTGGACAGTATAACTGGCCAGACACTGGAAGATATAGAAATTCTGTGTATTGACGATTGTTCTACTGATTTTTCTCTGCAAATTTTATATGAATATGCACAGAGGGATTCCAGAATCAGAGTATTCCGAAATTCTGAAAACAAAGGACTTTCCGCCACCCGCAATGTTGGGATTGATAACGCTTGCGGCGAATATATCCAGTTTGTTGATTCAGATGATATGATTGAACAAGATACGTTAGAAATGCTTTATCGAATTGCGCTTGATAACCGACTGGATATGTTGAAATTTTTGATGGATTGGTCAAGGAAGATAGCATTTGATGATTCATCTGTGAATTCAATTTTTTCTGGACAAGAGATGTTAAAAAATTTGATTGACCAGGCCGGTTTTGATGCAAGTTCCTGCGTCTATTTTTTTGATAGGTGCTTTCTGCAAAAAAATCAGCTCAGGTTTTCACCAAAGCTGCGGTATGCGGAAGATAGCCTGTTTACATTCCAGGCTCTGGCTTTGGCGCAAAGATGTATGTGTATAAATGAACTTAAGTATATATATAGAAAACGGAAGAATTCTCTTACAACAAGTCCATTGAAAGATGAGAAAGTTTTTTCGCTTGTATATCTACTGAAAGCACTCCTTGAGACAGACCTTTCAGATGATGGAATATCTTACCGGTGGATGAAATTTGTTTACTTTTGTCAACGTTACGAAATGGCAATGGGGTTGATGGACACTAGCTTAAAAGAACCGGATATGAGTCAATGGGATCCGGAAATTCAAGAAATCTATAAAATATTTTTCTCAGGACAAGGTTGGTTGGAAAACTTAGTGAATCGCAGGAAACTCAGTCAGAATAAGGAAGCAATCTCTAGTGCAGAGCGTCTTTATGTTTTTGGAGCCGGACAAGCTGCGCAGAGGTTGATTCAAATCCTGTATCGATCTGGAATTGAGATTAATGGTGTAATCGTGAGTGACAAATCGAAAAACAGAAGAACTGTTTATGGCTACCCTGTATTTTCTGCCAATGAAATAAGCCTAGAGGAGGGGCAGCCGCTTGTTTTGTCCGCAGTGAAAGGCGCTTATAATGAGATATATGATTTACTGAACAAACATGGTTTTGATAAAATTATCAATGTTTGTCCATAGCGGCCATAAGTCCCGAACTCATCCAGCGTATTTTTGAGTAAACCTGATGTAGATTTATGGGAGATTGCTAAGCAAGCAGTAAAAATCATCAAAAGAGAGGCCATACAATGAAATGGGAAAATAGAGGGCATGAATTTGACAAGTATATAGGCGGAGCGGAATTTGCACAATGGGATTGGAGTAAGTTCTACATTTTTGGAGCGGGATTAGTAGGAACGTGGTTAATGCCTACTTTGCGTGCATATGACTGTCTGGCCGCGTTTATTGACAACAGTCCCGACAAGCAGGGACTGCAAATAGACGGCTATGACGTGATCTCTTTTGACGCATATTTGGAAAAAAGAGACGGACCTATTGTGATAACCGCTTTGGATGCACATGAGATGATCATTGCGGAACAGTTGGAAACGGCGGCTCTCGTTCATGGCAAAGATTATTTTCTGTCATCTGAGTTTTCTAATCGTATTTTTCCGATCATTTCAACATTGTTTTATAACAAATCTTATGTATCACTCGTCCAAATTACTTTGACGGAGCGCTGTACCCTGAAATGCAGAAAATGCGCCCACGGATGCTACGCAGTAGATAACCGCACAGCAAAAGATCTGACACTTCAGCAAGTTTATAAAAGCGCGGACTCTTTCTTCTCAAAGGTTGATTTTGCCAAGGAGTTTGTACTGATAGGTGGAGAACCCCTGCTGTATAAAGACTTAGCCCAGGCAATTATATATATCGGGGAGAAATATAGAGAGCAGATGGGGATTTTCAGTATTACAACAAACGGTACAATTGTACCCAGTGAAGAAGTTTTGCATGCCTGCCGACAGTACAATGTATTATTCCGCATCTCCAACTATGCGAAACAGCTTCCATGGTTAAGAGAGCGCCATAAAAGACTGACAGAAACGTTGGAGCGATTCCAGATCTCATATGTTTTGGGAAAAGAGGAACGTTTGTGGATGGATTATGGCTTTGAGTATCTGGACAGGGGACAAAAGGAGGAGGAACTGACAGCAATTTTTGACGCTTGCGGAACACCCTGCCGAGAAGTCCGTGAGAACCGGTTTTATTACTGTGTTATGGCACGAAGTGTATCGGAAAATCTCGGATTCAATGTTGGAAAAGACGACTATTTGGACTTAGACCAGTTGAGCGGAGAAAATTATAAGCGCGAGTTATTAGAGTTTACCTTGGGCTATTCGACTAAAGGTTATTTAGATATGTGTGCGCATTGCTTCGGGGCGGAGGTACATAATCACCCGATCCCCGCGGCAGAGCAGAATGAACGGCAGCTATGAGCGTCAGTGTGATTTTATACGGCGCGGGGAAGCGCTGTGAGAATCTCTGCCGGATATTGCGGTATTCCGATATTGAAATTCTGGCTATTATAGACAGCTCATCGCAAAAATGGGGGATGGAAGTAGCGGGATACCGCATAGAATCTCCGGAAATATTGCGGAAGCTTGAAACCCTCAAGGATGCTATTTTCTGCATAACTGTGGCGGATAGTAATGCGCAAAAAAAGATACGGGGACGGCTGTGGGCGGTATACCAATATCTGGTTCCACAGGAGATCGATTATTTTTCGTTAGTGATAATGTCATATAAGAGGAATTCTACGATAGGGCAGACGATCACGCACTATAAATCGGATCGCGGTAAAGAGGAATCAATACTGTTCGACTGCTATAACGGACTCGGACTAGGGGGTGTTGAAGCCTGGACAATGGATCTCTGTAAAGCAATGATTGGGGCTGGGAGGAGCAGTACCTATATTATCTCTAATACAGGTACTTATGATGTACCGCCAGAGTTGGCAGGTCATATTCTGTATACGGACATAGATGGCTTTTCTCAGAGTTCCATACGGAACTTAGTTGACCTTATATTGGATCATATGCCGTGCCAAGTGGTTACATGTACAGCTGACGCGGTTATGGTAGCGGCATACTTAGTGAAAGAAGCCTGTCCCAATATGATAAAAATTATCTCAGTGATCCATAACGATCGCGAAAGTGTTTACAGAGATCAGTTATCCGTCCGGGAGCGTATAGACGCTTATGCTGCTGTCAGCCAGGATATTCGGAATGAAATGATACAAAGAGGTGCCACGCCGGAAAAAGTTTATTCTATTACCTGTCCTTTTCCCTGCGAGGAAACGCTGGATCGTACATATACGGAAAATATCTCTCTGCCGGTTCGTATCGGATATGCCGGTCGAATGGATGGCTTGGAGCATTCTCAAAAAAGAATGGACCTCCTGTTGAAATTGGCAGACCGGCTGAAAGTGCTTGGCGTATCCTTTCGGTTAGAGCTTGCGGGCGGCGGGGTGGCCTGGCAATCTATGGAGGAATTTGTAGGGTTACATCAGTTGGAAGACCGGGTACGTTTTTTGGGGTGTTTACCGCGTTCAGAGCTGTCTCAATTTTGGAAAAGTATAGATATCTGTGTTAATCTTGCGGATTATGAGGGCAGGAGCCTCAGCATTATAGAAGCAATGGGAAATGGCACCGTGCCGGTTGTAACTGCGACATCAGGAGTCAGAGAGGATATTACAGATGGTGTTAATGGCTATATTGTCCCTTTAGGAGACTACCAGTTGATGGCAGAACGAATAGCGTATTTGGCAGAACATCGGGAGCGGCTGCCGGAAATGGGACGGCAGGCACATAATATAGTTTATCCGAAAAGCCTGATGGGTCCGCATCTTGAATTTTGGAAGGAGCTTCTTGCGGATAGGCATTAGTTGTGTTTTAGAACGTAAAGGAGGATTAAAGTGGAAGCGAAGCTGTCGGTAATTGTTCCAATTTATAATGTAGAAAAGTATCTCAGACAATGCGTTGAGAGCATATTGGGTCAGTCAATGCAGGAAATTGAGCTGATTTTAGTGGATGACGGTTCCCCAGACAACTGCGGAAAGATTTGCGATGAATATGCCCAAAGAGACGGTCGGGTAAAGGTCATTCACCAGAAGAATAAGGGGCTGATTGAGGCGCGGCGGAGTGGAGTGTTAGCCAGCAAGTGCAGATATACGACATTTGTGGATGGAGATGACTTTATCGATCGGACTTCATATGAATTGGCGGCAGAGTCCATGAGAAACAATATCGATATTATCATCTTCGGTATCACCGCCTGCTACAGTTCAGGAAAACAAATACAGTCGGTCTCTGACTTTCACACTGGCGTATACGACCGTGAAGAAATACAGCAGGAAATTTTGCCTAAAGTGGTTTGGAACTACCATGAGGAGCGGTGTGGTATGGTTCCCTCGCTTTGTAACAAAATTATGAGGAGAGATCTATTGCTTTCCTGTTATGAGCAGCTTCCAAACAGCGCTTTTTTCTATGGGGAGGACAACGCCATATTCTATCCGATGTTGCAGAAAGCGCAGTCGGTAGAAATCAAGGAGGAGTCCTATTATTATAACCGGTACAGAAAGAGTTCTGAGACCGCCTGGTACTTGGCGGATGACGAATATTTTGAAAAATTGTTTCTTTTATATAGGTATTTGAAGGATTTATTCAAGGATTCTACAGAGATTATACGGCAAATTGAGTATTACTATATGTATTCAGTTTCTCTCCGGAATCAGGTTTACGGTCTGCGAAAAGAAAAAATACGGCATCTGTTCCCCTTTGATAAGGTGGGCAAGGGAGAAAGGGTTGTACTCTACGGCGCAGGAATAGTTGGACAAGTATATATGGAGCAGATAGAAAAGCTGGCATATTGCGAAGTTGTATTGTGGGTAGACAGAAATTATACGCAGTATAATTTCGCCAGCGTATCCCCTGCTGAAAAAATCAAAAGTGTTCCATATGATAAAGTAGTAATTGCGATCAAGGATGTAGAAATACAAGATGCTGTGGAAAGAGACTTAATAAGTTTGGGCGTTCCCAAAACAAACATCGTAAAATGAGGATAAATATGGAGTTCAGTTATAGTAAGAAAATAGCGTTATCAGTTATTATGCCGTCGCTCAACATGTCACAGTATATTAAAGAGTGCCTGGAAAGCGTTTTGGATCAAACGCTGAGGGAAATAGAAATATTGTGTATTGATGCTGGTTCAACAGATGGCACTATTGAAATTTTAAAAGAATATGCCGCGCAGGATGAGAGGATCCGCGTCATAAAAGCAGATAAGAAAAGCTATGGCTATCAGGTGAATATGGGGATCGCGGCGGCCCGGGGGGAGTACATCGGAATTGTTGAGACAGACGATTACATAGACAAAAAAATGTATCAGACACTGTATTCCTATGCGGCCGACGGCCATCCTGATTATATCAAAAGCGGGTATATCCCGTTTGCATATGGCAAGAAAAAATATGAATGCCCTATAGACCGTACTTACTTAGATGAAATTGATGGAAAATGCATTAATTTAAACCTGGAGAGAGCGAAGGGGTGTTTTGACCTCAATCATATTTGGTCGGGGATTTATAGAAGAGAATTTTTGCTTGAGAAAGACATAAGGCTGCATGAATCCCCAGGTGCATCTTATCAGGATGTAAGCTTTTCTCTATTGGTTGGCCTGTTGGCAGATACGGCAGTTTATGTGACAGACAGTTGGTATCATTATCGTTTGGATAATAGTAACTCCTCTGTAAAGTCAAGCGCAAAATGGCGGTGTATTATTGAGGAATTTCAATATCTTGAGGATGAACTGGCAAAAAGGCGGAAAAGTAGCCCAGAGATAAAAGTGGCGGTGTGGAAGGAAAAGCTAGGCGGTTACTATTGGAACGCAATGCGGCTGCCGCCAAAGGAAAGAGTGCTGTTTCTGCGGGAAGTTCGGGAAGAATTAAGTCAGTTTTCGACAGAACAGGCATGGCTTGCTATTGCAGATGAAAATGATACCTACAAAGAACGGTTCATGTTATTGACCGATTCTGACGCAATGGACAATCATATAGCAGAAAAAAAACAAGCTGAAGTTCACTTCCGGAAATTACTGAACCGGATTTTTGACGGAAACCGTTTTGTTTTGGTAAGTGCGGGGAGATATGGAAAAGAGATTTTGCAGATTCAAAAGATGCTGGGAGTTAGATTTATTGAGGCAGTTGCGGATAATAATGCGGAGCGGCAAGGCTGTAAGTGGGAACAATATATCTTACTAAGCGTTTCTGAGGCGGCAAGGCAGTATAAGGATAGCCAGTTCATTATTGCAAATAAAAGAAATGTTGCCGAATTACAGAAACAGTTGATAGATTTAAGTATTCCTTGTGACAGAATAGAAACGATTTCCACAATGCTGCATATAGAGCATATTATTCAGCTGCTTACTGTAACATAGTTGCTGGATTTATTGTGTTTAATCTATCTAAAAATCCTGAGAGATTGTTTGATAGATCTGTCATCTCAGTAGACACGCCTATAGTAGGATACTGGACTATCTGACTGGCAAAAATATCAATAAGGAATTTTAGAAATTTTTAATGGAGGGGCTGCTATGCCGAAAGTATCCGTTATTATGCCGTCACTGAATGTGGCACCATATATTCGGGAATGTATGGACAGCGTAGTCAATCAAACATTGCACGACATAGAAGTTATCTGTATAGATGCAGGTTCCACAGATGGCACCTGGGAGATTTTAGAAGAATATGCCGCAGCCGACCGGAGGGTTAGGCTAATACACTCTGATAAAAAAAGCTATGGTTATCAAATGAACCTTGGCTTTAAGGAAGCTACAGGTGAATATATCGGCATTGTAGAAACAGATGACTATATTCTGCCGACAATGTATGAGGAATTATATGCCTACGCAGTAGAACATGACGCTGATTTTGTAAAATCGGATTTTCATATTTTTATATCTCCTTCTGAAGGCGAGCGGCTGTTTCTTAAATTCCCTCTTAGAACAGCATATAATACGCTGATCACAGACTGGGATTATATTAACAACGGACAAGATATAGACACTTTTATCTGGAATGGAATTTACAAAAGAACATTTCTTTTAGAAAATCAGATCCGATTTCAGGAAACGCCGGGAGCAGCCTATCAGGACTGCGGCTTCCGGTTTCAGATCGCGCTGAGCGTAAAAAGGGGCTTTTTCCTGGATAAATCCTTTTACCGCTACCGGCGGGATAATGCGGGTTCCTCCATGTACAATAGCAAGTGTGTACTTTATAACTTGTCGGAATGCAAATACATTCTGAAAATTGCGCAAGAACGAGGATGGACAGATAGAATCCGGATGAGATTTCTGGCACAGAATATTGCGCAGCTTGCCTATGGACCATACAAAGAAATGCTGCCGTGGTGCCAGCCTGTAGATGAAACAGACAAGGCGCTGGAGGAATTCCGCTCAATGGTAAAGGAGTTTATCAGCCAAGAGTTGGTGTACCCGCTTCTGCTTCCAGAATATATTTGGCTGCGTATTAGGATGTTTGTGGATAGCCCCCAATTTTTTGAATACCATGCCAAATTGGAGGCAGACATCCTGGTGGAATCATTTAAAAAGTTCTTACAGAATGCGTCAAAAAGAAAACAGATTGTTATCTTTGGCAATGGCCGTCTAGGGAATGCCGCATATTGCGCCATACGAAATAGCGGGCTTCGAAATGTGGCAGCATTTTGCGATAACGACCCCAAAAAATGGGAAACGGAATGTCTGGGATGTCCTGTGAAGTCTCCGGAAGCAGCGGTTGCAGAATTTCCTGAGGCACATTTTATTATTGCAAACAGTCTTCATCAGGCTGAAATCAAGAAACAATTAATTGCGCTTGGAATTTCATATGAGCAACTTGAGGTTTATAATTTGAGCAGCTCGCCGATGATTTGTACCAACAAGTCGTTCCAGCAATTTATCTGAGTTATGGACTTAACACCGAAACAGGAGGTATAGAATGGAGCAGGCATCTGAACTAATCAGGATGATTCAAAAGGGTTTGTTGCGGTGGTACAAGTTTACTGCAGGTAGTTCAGCTCTTTATACTGGCAGTGATTCAGATGCACTTGCAGAACTGCTGCGGGAGAGTGATCTGCAGGTTACTTGTGCTGGTTGTGATCAAACCTGTGAAGCTTCCTGGCTGCAAGAACACGCAAACACGTTCGACTATATTGTATCTGTAACAGATTTAGAAAGGCAGCCGGATCCATACTTGGTCCTTCAGTTCTGGCGGAAACTTCTAAAACCGGACGGCAGGCTGCTTCTCGGTATGAACAACCGCTTGGGTATTCGCTACTTCTGCGGCGACCGGGACCCTTACACAGACCGAATTTTTGATGGGATCGAAAACTACCGCCGTGCATATGTCAATAAAGAAGATACATTTCTTGGCTGCTGCTATGGTAAAACAGAACTGAAAAAAATGCTGTGGAATGCTGGATGGTATTCTGTTTATTTTTTCTCAGTCATGCCAGATTTGCAAAATGCGGTCTCTATCTACGCAGAGGACTATCTCCCTAACGAGGACCTTGCTAATCGGGTATGCCCTGCATATAATTATCCGCGCTCTGTTTTTCTGGAGGAGGAGGGATTGTACAGAGGCCTGATTACGAATGGATTATTCCATCAGATGGCAAACGCCTATCTTATTGAATGCTCGCCGAATGGCAGGTTCTCCGATATACAGCATGTAACC
>CAMWQV010000009.1 GCA_947176425.1 uncultured Clostridia bacterium | reverse complement strand
ATCAGGGGGTCAAAATTCCCTCTCAATCGGCCTATATTTGTGTAAATTGACGAACAAAATTTTTTCGTCACAATTCACAACAAAATCTGGTGCCCAATATTGCAAAATAACGAACACCTGGTATCGCATTTTACCGTCAATTTCAGCATACAAATGTTATGCATTTTGACATCGAAAATAATCACTTCTCAAATCATCATTTCAGGACACCTAATACCTCACCTGATAAAGTATTTCACCAGCCATTTCAGTCCACCTAATACCTCACCTGGCGAAGTACATTATCACACAACCAGTCTATATTGTTAACAAATCGTTCATAGTTTGTTCATACATTAAATATCCATATATGCTATACTTATATCATCAGAAAGGAACAAAACAAATATAAAAGTAAAGGAGAACAACCAATGGAAAACATTAATATCACTCTTACATTAGAGGAGAAAATCACTATTTTGTGTGCATTAAGAGAAGCAAGAGAAGATTGTTATTCTTACGCACGTGAAAGCGTAGGAGCGGAAAAGGAAAGATATGTATCAGAGGCCTCTAGAATAGCTTCATTAATAAGTAAGGTACGTTCAACACTATAACATGGGGCTGTAAGCCCAGGCAGAAGCGCCCAAGGTATTGGACGTTTCTGCCGGTGTTTACCGGAACAAAACACAATTAAAGGAGAAACAACCATGGAAAAGAACATCACCCGTACCGTAACTCTCATCGACTACATTTACGGCAATGTAGACATCAAGGCAGGCAAGATCACAGACATGGAAGTTCATACTTATCCTTACCAGTTGTCTCCTAGGGCAAAGGCACAGCTCGACAAGGAAGTTGGCAAGCCTTGCCTTAAGGTTGAGGCAACAGAGGTCAAGTACAGCATGTCCCTGGAAGACTTCATCAAGTATGCCAAGGTAGTGGACAACGATACAGATAAAGAGGATGGTGAGAAAAACGATTAATTTAACCACGATCAGAACAGTCCGTATCCGCCAATTAAAGGCTGGATGGAAGGTGATATCACATAACCGTCCATACAAAAGCGATCATGTAGATCGAATTATCCGCCGCTGTTTCCTTTCCGCACAGTACCACAACGCCCCACGTATTCTCCACAATCAACGGCGCGCCAACTACTGCAATTCCCGCAGGTCAGGTTACTAACCGTCTCAAGCCTCACCAGAGGCTTGAATATGGATCAGAGTTTATCCGATCCATATTCAAGCTCCTAGGAGTTTGAAAACAGAACCGAACAGAATCGAATGTTTCACGTGAAACAGAAAGGAGAAAAACCGAATGCAAGAAAAGATCAAAACCATACCAATTGAGGTCACAGCGTTACCTAGCGTTCCGAATGTCATTCTAATCAAGCGTCCTGACGGTGGACTTACAGCAATGACTGTATCGCGTTTTATCGCAAGTATAGTTACTTCAATTATCGGAGAATCTGAATAACCGCCGGTTTCCAGCCGGGTTTCCGTCAAAAGCCCGGCCCAATAAAGAGTCCTCAAATTAAATAAGGAAGGGGGTATAAACTTACTTTTCATAGTCAGACAAGGGGTCTCTTTAAAATCAAACAACATGAGGTAAATACAATGAAGTGTATTACAAGAACCATCGAGATCACGAAGTACTATTTCGGGTACGTAGACATTGGCAGTGGTAACATCGACGTTACCAAGACGATCGAGACAGCGGAGCCTCTGAAGCTGGCGGAAGTAAACGCCATTTGCAAGGCGGACGGCGTATCATTTATTCAGAAGGCTACAGAGGAGCACAAGTATTCCTTGCCGGTCAATGAGTTTGTGGAGGCTGCCAAGGCGTATGCCAGCAGGGTAAAGTCTGAACTTAACGCTCAATATGGCGATAACACTGAGAGTAATACCGAAGAAGACCAGTAAAATCACACCTTAAATATTAAAGGAGAATAAACCATGTCTACTGAACTCACCATTTTCAACGATCAATCCCTGGGATCCAAATTCATTTCCTTTAATGCCGATGATTACGACAGCCGTGTGCAGCTGTTCAACGCGATTAACAACCCGGATTACCGTATCGCTGATTTCCGTAACAGGGTTATCAAGGTCCGTGACGTGGTTGTGGATGTCGTTCCGCTTTCCCCCAACTTCGACGAAAGCGCGCCGGAAGGCTTTGTCCCCGATGAACAGCGTCAAGGCTACCGTGTAATTCTGATTGATGAAAACAACCAGTCTTACACCGCGACATCCAATGGCATTTACAACAGTGTCCGCACGTTGTACAGCGTCTTCGGCTCGCTCCATTTCGACGAACCCATTCCTCTTGAGGTTCGTTCAATCCGTACAAAGCGTGGCGAGACAATGACCCTTGCGATCGTAAAGTAACCGCACAGCGTAGCCCCGGGTATCAACCCGGGGCTACCAATGAATTTAAGGGGGTTTAATTGTGAACAGGAGAGATCAACAATCACTGGTAAAGTATGTCACTCTATCAGCCTTAATTAAACGTAACCAGGAATACCATACTAATGAGATAACCAAGATCAATATTACCAATCACATGTCAGGGCCAACAGGAAACGTCATGAGAGGAAGAAAGGCGGGTGACAACGATAAACGTTGAGCGTATTGATATCAAAGCAATTAGAGTTAAGGGATATTTAACTACTTGTTTAACACGTCGTTTCAAAATCCCTGTTGATGTATCTGATGATGTAGCCCGTGCAATAGCGTGCTACATTATAAAGGAGGATGAGGTAATTTGGCTAAACGGAATCCCTCAAAACCTAGCAAACGCAAGGCTCCGAATAAGTATGGAATTTCCGAAAGGTCCTATGAAACCTTAAAGCGTAATGCTCAAAACGCTCGAAAGCGTTTAACCACGTACACAAATAAGCACGGCGTGTCTCCAGATTTACCTACACTTTCTGACCTTACCATTGATGCACTAATAGAAAGGTATAAAGGTGGTGAGTCATTAGCAAAAATCAACGCTTCATTAAGAGGTCTTACAGCTGAACGTTTCGCAAAGATAACAACCGTACCGATTGTAACAGGAACAGGCTATACAATATCCACTAAAGATTACAACCAACTCCGTAACGCAGTTAACCGCGCCAACCGTAACATATCCGCCGCCCGTTCCAATTTAGGAGAGTTTGCAGACATAGCACCAAAGGAATTTGATTTAAATCAGATTGTTAGGGACATCGTAAATGCAGAGACCCTAAAGAACCAGCTTAATGATTTACGTTTATTCACACCTAAAAACTTAAAGCCTGTAGCGATTAATTCATCTGGAGAGGCTGGAACAGTTGCAGAGGATGAGTATTTAAAGCGCATCATAAAGCGAGAAAACGAACGCCGGGCAAAATTGCGTGAAGAGAATGACCCACGTAAAAATGAAGGGTTTTTCGTTCAACAGGATGAAGTAAATACACGTGATATAGACCTCAGTAAATTAGACACACGTGAGAGACTACGCAAGCGAGCTGAAAACTGGACAGATGCAAAACGTGTAGCAAGGGCCAATCAATATCTCAAGAATTATGAGGAATCTTTAGATACAGCTCTGATAGCAATGCAGACAACAGTAGGAATACCGGAACATGTACAGAAGTCTATTGATGAAATAAAACAGATCATAGCTCAGTTATATAATAATGAAGACGCTGTAACGTATCTTGTCCACCATGTTCCTGAGTTGGAAATAGCAATTGTATCCGGTGCTGTACTCGCAACCATTCCAATAACACCTATATTAAATTCCTGGGTTGGTGTAAAGGATATGTTCTTGTAAATGGGGATATATGCCGCTGACTTTGAAACAACGACAAAGAAGGAAGATTGTCGAGTATGGGCATGGGGGTATACAGCCCTTGAGAAACCAGAGGATGTAATATTAGGTACAGATTTAGATTCTTATATGGCTGTATTAAGCGAGTTGCCGGGAACATACTACTTTCATAACTTGCGTTTTGACGGTAACTTTATTCTATACTGGCTATTTAAGAATGGATACCGTTGGGTTGAACCTATTAAAAATCCATCTGGGTTCGGGTTTTTACCATTAGAACCAGGAGAATTTTCAACTGTCATATCTGACATGGGGGCATGGTACAAGATAACAGTTCAACAAAAGCCAACGGATTATGGAGTTTCAAACAAGGTAGTATTTTTAGACTCATTTAAGATCATACCTTTAGCAATTGAAAAGATACCAGGTGCCTTTAATTTAGAAGAATCAAAATTAGAGATTGACTATAATGAAGATAGACCATTAGGACACGAACTAACAGATCAAGAACAGGAATATATCAAAGCAGATATCATTATAGCTGCAAAGGCTATTAAGTTCATGTTAGATCATGGTAACACTAAGATAACCGCGGCGGCCAATGCTTTAAATGATTTCAAGCAAAGATATAGTAAAAAGGAATATGATAAGTTATTTCCCGAATTAAGCCCAATGGTAGATTATGATATACGTCTTTCCTATAAAGGCGGATGGTCATATGTCAATCCAAAGTTTCGTAACAAGCAGATACAAAACGGCCAGGTCTTTGACGTAAACAGCATGTATCCATGGGCAATGAAATATTGTTTATTACCGTGGGGAAAGCCGGTTGCGTTTAGAGGAGCTTATGAACCGAATGAACTATTCCCATTATACATCATAAATTTTGAATGCGAATTTAAGTTAAAGCCGAACCATTATCCATCACTACAGTTAAAGGGAAAGAAGTATGCCGGGATGTACTCAGCCAATGAATACATTGTTGAATCCGACGATATTACAGTTATGTCCCTTACTTCTGTAGACTATGAGCTATTTCTAGAAAACTACTATGTTGAAAATGTAACATATTTTGGCGGTTACATGTTCAAAGCCAAGCATGGTATGTTTACTGAGTATGTGGACTATTGGTATGATGTAAAGACTCAAGCGAAAAACGAAGAAAATGGAGGTATGGAACAGTTAGCAAAGTTGATGTTAAATTCATTATACGGTAAATTTGGAGCAAGAATGTATGGTTGCAGTAAAGAACCGTTTTATAATTCTGACCTTGACAAGGTACAATATAAAGACGGTAATTTGGAACACAGAAAAGCCGGCTATTTACCAATCGCAACATTTATTACATCCTATTGCAGAGATAAAATTATAAGAGCGGCAAACACAGCAGGCGACAGATTTTTGTATGCAGACACCGATTCTCTTCATGTAAGCGGGTTAGAACCAATACCAGGCTTAGATGTTGATAATTTTAGGTTAGGAGCATTTAAGAAGGAATCAGAATTTATACGGGCACGATTTATACGGCAGAAAACATACATTGAAATATACATGGATAACGGAGAAGAAAAGCTCAATATCAAATGCTGTGGAATGCCGCGCAAGATGAAAGACACGATCAAGGAAGAAGATTTTTACGAAGGCGCTGTATACGATTTCAATAAGAATCCCAATTTTGCGCCTAAGCTAATGCCCACCGTTGTACCTGGAGGTGTTATATTAAGGGAAACAACATTCCAGATCAAGAAAGCTAAGACGGAATCTGAGATCATTGTATACTAAGAATATACGAAAACTGAACAAAAATCGCCCAAAACCATTGACAAATACCCTCTTTTAGTATAAAATACATACTAGGGAGGGTATTTGCATCTTCCGCGACGGTTGACCCGGATAAACCACGGTGAAGAGCCGGCCGGCAGCCCATGGCGTTTGGTTACGTGTTGCGAGTGGGCGCTTATACTCTCCCTACCCTATTAAAGGAATGACCATTATGTACTATGACCCGAACAAAACATTATCCAGACAACGTCTATTTAATTTCGTAGTTGGTGCACGCGGTTGCGGAAAGACTTATGGAGCAAAGAAAACTGTCATAAATAAGTTTCTGAAAACAGGAAAACAGTTTGTCTACCTACGGCGTTATGAAACAGAACTTCCAGCGGCTGAAATGCGTAACTTCTTTGATGACGTTTCAGTTGAATTTCCTGGAGTGGAATTTAAGTCCTATAATGGGCTGTTTCGTATCAACGGTGAAATTGCCGGATGGTATTTTCCTCTCAGCAAGGCAACCATGCTAAAGTCAATTCCCTTTCCAAACGTCTGGATTATCATTTTTGATGAGTTCATCATTGAGGTAGGAGTTTATCGCTATCTACCAAATGAAGTACGCACGTTTCTGGAGTGCTACAGTACCGTATCAAGAGATAGGGATATCATTGCCCTGTTTTTAAGCAACGCTATTTCAATGACAAATCCCTATTTCCTATATTTTAACTTATCGCTTAATAAAAACCAAACAATTAAACTAACAGAACTGATATCATTGGAGCTAGTACAATCCGTAGAATACAAGAACCATGTCATGAATACCAAGTTTGGACAGCTCATAGCAAATACAGATTACGGAAATTATAACATGCAAAACAAGTTTCTTCTGGACACTGATTCTTTCATTGGTGATTTACCTGTTGGAAGTCTGTATATCTGTACGATCATCGTAGATGGTAGAGAGTTCGGATACTACACAGCTCCAGAGGAAACACAATGGTATATTTCAGATAGAATAGACCGAACATCGAAAAGAAAATACGCCTTGAATTTTAAGGACCATGAAGATCACACACAGTTAGTAGCAAAATCCAATCCGTATATCCGTCAAATGCTTGACGTATACTGTCAAGGTAATTTGCGCTTTACCAGTGTAGAGGTAAAGAATATCATATCAACAACATTAAGGAGGCTAATATAATGCCATTCGAGCTAACCCCTGAGAGTTACAGGAACTTCTCAGATCAGGTAATTAAAGCAGAAGGAGATCAGGCAACTTTGACCACTCTCCTGGCCGATATGCAGGAAACCTTTACACAGGCGATTGCATCGGACAACGCGGCTAGGGAGAGAGTGGCAACAATTGAGGCCGAAAATAAGCGGCTACTGGAGGCAAATATGAAGCTGTTTTTAAGGACTGGTGAAGAAGCGTCGTCTCAGTCTCAGCCAAAAGCCAAAGAGGAAGAGAAGCCGCAGTCAGTTTCCGGATACCTTGAATCGTATTTTGAAGAGGTAGACAAGGAAAAGAAATAAGGAGGATAAAATGCCTAAAGCAAAAGTAGCAACCCCTGAGATGCTGAACGCGATCAGGAATGAGAGTTCAGAAGCATATCAGAACTCCGTTCCTGTGGCCACGCAAGCTAACCTTGCTGAGGTGGGCAATGCTATTATCAATTATGAGCCGGTCCGCAATGAGTTTGTGAATGCGCTTATCAACAAGATTGTTCTACAGCTTATCAACCGCCGGACCTGGAAAAATCCGCTGGAGATTTTGCGTCGTGAAAACATGCCGCTTGGTTTTGATGTTGAGGACATCCACGTAAACCCTGCTGAAGGCGTTGCATATGACGGCAATGAAACAGGAATGGCTGACCTGCTGAAAATGCACCAGCCAGACGTAGCCTCTGTCTACTACCGTCTGAACCGTCAGGACAAGTACCGGGTGACGATCAACAACCAACAGCTACGCGGCGCTTTCACCGCCTGGAGTAAGCTGGAGGACCTGATTGCCGCGATCGTAGACAGCCTGTATAACGGCTGTACCATCGATGAGTTTTCGTATATGAAGAGCCTTGTTTCAGGTGCCGTTGCAAGCAATCAGATTATCACATTGCCAGTAGCCAATCCGGTGAATGAGGAAACGGGTAAGGCGTTCATGAAGACTATGAGGACCGTATCCACGTCCTTTACGTTCCCGTCTGCGAACTACAATTCCTATGCACAGGTGACCGGCAAGCCGGCCCGCATGTCGTGGTGCCCTATCGACGAACAGGTTATCCTTATTCGCGGTGACGTTGCATCGGCTGTTGGCGTTGACGTTCTGGCCACGCTGTTCAATCTGAATTATGGTGACTACCTGGCACGCCAGATTATCGTTGATAATTTCGGTGATGATGACACCCTGGCGGTTATCGCAGATGAACAGGCGTTCATTATCATGCCTCAGTTGCGGGAGTTCGCGACGTTCTACAACGCCTCTTCCCTTGGCTGGCAGTACTACTATCACGCATGGGACCTGTTCGCAATGTCTCTGTTCCGTAACGCAGTGGCGCTGAAGGCACAGCCTGCAACAAACAATCTTCTTATCAACTATCCGCCTATGAGCAGCGCGGGCAACGAAGAGCCTGAAGAACCCATCACTCAAGCTGAATAAAAGGGTGAAGTAAATGGATTTTCAACCGTTGACAGACATATGGTTCTTGCGTACCGGTATCGACGACAATAACAAGATACTCTGTAAAACACAGCAGGACTTGTTTCAGACTCTTACCAGGGACGGAAACAACCAGGGTAAAACAACGGCAGATTCTTTCCAACGTGCTGACGGTCTATTTATGATCAGAGTAGATCACTCTGATGTCCCATATTATGCGCTGTTACAGTGTGATACCGTAATGTATTTGAACCAGGAAACAACGGCGGCCTTTTACGTCGTTGGCAATATCATAGCTGTAGAGTGGAGAAATCCAGATTGCAGTTTTGTTAGGTTCAAACTTGACTATTTCATGACGTATCAGACGTTCATTGACTGGGACAAAACATACGCATTTATAGAGCGTCAGCACGTGCGGAACGACTGGGCATCTGAAGGCGGCAATCCGCTATTTGCCAACATGGGTCCGGATGAGGATTTCGGAGTTGTTCCAGACACGCCAATTGCATACTGGAATAAGGGCTATGAATGTGATAAGGTTATCATTATAAGCCCATACGATGAAAATGGTGAACCTGATTTTACCGGTAAGTTGACCCACGGACTCTATTCCAGTTTGCATACTAAAGTGATGACGCCTACAGAGGCTAATGATTTCTTTACTAAGATAGCTGAGAACAAGAAAACATCCATCAATAATATTGTTGGTGTTTACGGACTTCCATCTGCCTTTGAAGGAGTTATCACAGGACGCGGTACTATCCCCGATACCGTCGAACAGCTACAGACAATCAACAGCGCCGTTATAGGTAATGCCAATATGCCTACTCTCAATAATGCCAAGTGCATGGCGGCCCCGTTCATGATGGTTAAACTAGTTTCCAGCGCGGGTGAAGTGGTAAACTATAACCCGCAATGGTTTGGCAATGATGTCAACAATTATGAGCTGCATATCACAGCAGCCGGTGCAGGTGGATTGTTTGGCGGAATAGCGGCTTCCTTTGTAAACAAGAACGGTGCATTCAACTGGAGGACTTACCAGGATTTTACCGTGCGTATTCCTGAGCTTCCTAGCTGCCCGCACACGTTGGATGGTTTTGCAGACTGGCAGTCGATCAACGGATTGGCTACCGTTGCGAGAGCTGGTTCTACAATTATTAATGGTGCAGCAGGTGTCGTACGCGGTGCAACTGGAGCTGTAACTGGAGCTACAGCCGCGGCCGCTTCTGGTGGAGCTGGTGTGGGTGCTACAATGGCGGTAAATGGTGTTGTTGACACAGTAGGTACAGCGGCTGATATGGGGGCAACATTGGCGTCAATTGGGGCACAAGTCAGGCAAGAACGGGCGACAGGTGCAATCCTGTCCGGTGTTTCCATCAATTCCACCTTGTTTGACTTGGGTTTATCGTCTTTCGGCCAACCAGGCGGCTGGGGTTTTAAGGTAATTTACTACACTATTCAACCATATCTGCTACGTTCAATCGACGCTTTCTTTGATCGATTTGGTTACAAGCAGAACCGTCTACGTCAAATAAACCCTGAAATCCGTCCATACTGGACATTTACGAAAACGTCTGAATGTCATGTTGCCGCAACAACCGGTATTCCTTATATCGCAGAATTGGCTATCAACAACATGTTTAACCGTGGTGTCACATTCTGGACACGTGATAAGTATACAGGCGGGACCAAGATAGGGGATTTCTCCCACGCCAAGGAAAACAAGGGAATACAGGGAGGTTAACAGCATGTCAGAAGCTATGATAATTGGGCTGTTATCCCTGTTGGGGACTTTAGCCGGCACGTTTGGCGGTATTCTGACCGCCAATAAACTAATGGCATACCGTCTCGACAAGCTAGAGGAAAACATGAAGAAAATGGAGTCAAACACAGACAGAATATATCAGCTGGAATTACATAACGCAGTACAAGATACCCGCATTGATGACATAGCCGATGAAGTAGAGAAAGTAAGAAAGGTTGTTGAACATGGCAATTGATATTACTTTTAACAACTTTGACACTGTGTGTTATAGCAATCAACACAACATCATTGAATTGATAAACCAAGCAGTAAATTTAGGATTACAGGTAAATATCAACATTTCAAATATACAACAGGTACAATCAGACGTGGGAGAAGCGGCACAAGAGGCGCACGATGCAAACTTGCTAGCAACCAATTTAAATGAGAGAATGAGCGCCGTTGAATTAAGGGTAAACGCTATGTGGGGCGACACGCCGTTATTTAACGGAAGTTCGTTGGGTGCAAGAATTAAGGACATTGAAGACCGGCTAGACGCACTGGGAGGCTGATAGATATGGATAATAAAATCATTACAGCTATCGCCCGCTTGATGAACGTAAAAAGCCTTGTGACAATCGCGCTTACAATTGGCTTTATTGTTCAGTCTGTGCGCGGCGAGCTTAATAATGAATACTCAAGTGTTTATCTTGTGGTGATTTCGTTCTATTTTGGGACGCAGTACCAGAAGGCAACACAAGGGAAGGATATCGCAGATGGTGAAACTTAATGATATACCCCTGATAGAAGCACACCCACGCAACTATAACCCTATCAATCGTGCTCATTCTTCCATTAAATATGTGGTAATTCACTATACATCAAATACCAATGATACAGCTAGAAACAATGTAACTTACTTCCATGATGCAATCACTCAAACATCGGCCCATTATTTCGTTTCCGACAATTCAATCTATCAGAGTGTTCCACTGAACCACGCGGCCTATGCCGTTGGTATAGGTTCAATGAAAAACCCGTATTTCAAATGGCCTACAATGTGGAAAAAGATAACGAACAGTAATTCAGTTTCAATCGAGATATGCGGAGGAAAAACAGGACCGGAACCGGCAGACAATGTAAAGAAGCTTGCGGCGGAACTAACCAGTGAACTGCTAAAGAAATTGGGTTTGTCCCCCTCATGCGTATATCGTCATTATGATGTTACAGGAAAGCCGTGTCCGAAATGGGCGGTTGATGATAATTTGAAATGGTTGGAATTTATGCTATGGGTGTCAAATTACTTTTACGGAAAGGACGTGGACAACTTGACGGATTCTCCAGAGAATTACAACATGTTCAAAACGTGGTTCGAGCGGTATCTGAAAGAGCGGTCAGCTATGATTGCTACATGGGAAGTAGCCGCAATGAACTACTGCGACGAAAAGGGCATTATCAAGGACGGACGCCCAAAATCCATTTTGACCAGGGGCGAGCTGGCTGAGGTCATGATGAGGGTGGACAAAAAGTACAGTGAGGCGATAACCGAACTGAACAAGAGGATGGATAACGGAAATGGATAAGGAAAAACGCCCGTTGGGTTTCACCAACAAAATGGCCGTATTTATCCTTGCCGTTCTTGCTTCTGCCGTAATTCTTTCATTTATCCTTGCCGTTCTTTCCATCAAGTATGAGTATATGGGTGCACTTGCCTGCTGGACCGCGTGCCTGACTCCAATTGGAATTGGACTTGATATCGTTCTTAACTCTGTTGTTAAGAAGAACCACGCAGAAAATACAGGCGAAAGTGGAGAGGGTATCAGGTATAGGCAACTAGTAAATGAAATGGAAGGTAAAACCATATGATTGGACAGGGATTTTTCGGGTTCATGTTGCCAAAGTTCAAAGGTCCTGCAACAGCCCAAGAGCTTAACAATATGCAATACTTTGAGGTGTTCAATAGAATCACCAATATAGCCCTCTCCCGTTTCACATGGAAAAACCTGCCTGCTAGTTGTCGTCCTGAAATCCTTGAAATGACCCTATACTTTTATGGTTGCGCCCTGTTCTTCTTTGACCCTGAAATCGGCTACGCTCATACACCTGTCAATCTGCCCGGGCCATTCAATCTATACTATGAGAGTATCCGCCGCATGGCCTATAGCTTCAGATACAGACATGAATATACAGATGATAACAGCGTTCTAATCAAAGCAAATCACACAATGCTACCAGACTATATGATAACCTGGAACTATACACCCAAAATTGCCAACTGCCTACGCGCCATTGATGTGCACACAGAAACATTGAAAAGCCCATTCCTTATTACCTGTCCTGATAAAGCACTGCAATCTGTTAAACAAGCCCTGAAACGTATCGCTGAAAATGAAGTTGCTATTGTTGGTGAAAAGATCGGTGATAATGGTGTCATCGATATCAAGCCTCTTGTAACTTCCTCAAATTTAACAGATATGTGGGCCAACGTTAAGAACTATCTGAACCAGGTCTTTAGCGCCCTTGGCGTGAAAAACTCCTATACCGAAAAGCGGGAAAGGATGATTACACCAGAGGCGGAAGGCGAACAGAATGCCGTACGTCATACCCTTGAGTCAGAGCTTGAGGAAAGGAAATTAGCCTGCGAGCGCATTAACAAAATGTTCGGACTGAACGTTGACGTTGAGGCCAATCAATTGGAAGTGTTCACCGATGAATTTATTGAGCTTGCGGCGGCTAAAGTCACTGGAGCTAGACGGGTGGAAGAGGAACAGGAAAGTGAGGTGGAGGAGTAATGTATTATAACCCTTTTGTTGAAAGTAATGTTACTCCCACCCTTGGTCAGCTGGTGCAAAAGGGATACCCCGTCTTTAACGATTGGTGGAAAACCTTTGTGCCAGAACACAGAGAAGAGCTTGAGAGAAAAATCATACATGCTTATTTCTTTGAACAGATAGGGCAGGAAACTCCCGAAAAGTTCGTATACATGCTAAATGCACATCTCGAACAGATCATGCCATATTACAACAAATTGTATGAGTCTGAATTGATTAAATTTAACCCGCTTTTAAACCACGCAGTTAAAGCAAACGGGCGGTCCATTGAAAACCTTGTTAGCAAGGCAAATACATCTGACGACAGGTTCGCTAAAACAATCAGGGATTTCGTTGGAGCTACGGACAGGACTTCACTCCAGAATAGTTCGGAGAATGGGGCTGTGAAGGGAGTGAAAGAGGAGTCCGGTAGTGACCAGTATTCAAAAGAAGGGACAGAGGAGATCAAGGACCATACGGTAACAACCGGTACGGATACCGATACACTGAAAGAGACAAAAACTACTGACGGTACTGTTAAGAAGGGTGGCACAGAAGCCGATAACGGTACTGTAACAACTCAGACGGATGGAACAACTACGGAAAAACCTGGAGAGGTATCTACCAAGAAAACAGACTGGGGAGGAACGGAAAAGTCTGAGGACTCCAGAACATCCAAGGATGTTACTGAGGCGACAGGAACAAAGAAATGGACTGAAACCCTTGACGATGACTCGACGACAGATACAACCACGAAATTGGTAGAGAATACCAAGGATAGCACGCAGACTTTGTTTTCAGATACACCACAGAAACGGCTTGACACAACAGTGGATGATACTTCACGACTGAGAAAAGACTATCTGACAACAGCTCAATGGGTGGATGGTTCATCGGACCATACAGCCGATACAACGCAGGGAGTTGTGTATAAGGACGATCAGACGAAAGAACACGATGAGACAACAGGCGATAACTCTACGACAGATTCTACCGCTTCCGGTACGGTAACGAAAACCAGAGGCGGTGTGGATACTGAAACAACTACAAAATCAGGACAGAATGAAACAACTGTAGACAAGACAGAAACAGCAACTACAGACATGACCAAAACATACGATGTAACCACAAAGGATGACACAGTTGTTACAACAGAAGGAACCGACACACTGGAGAAAGAGGAAAACGTTGAGGGAACCCGCGATAAACAATGGACTGAAAAGGGAAGCAGTTCAAACGCATTAAAGGGAACCAATACAACTACCTCAGAGACAAGCGGTAAAGTTAACACAACTGGCAGTGATAACACCCGTGAGGTAAGCAACGTTAATCAATCCAGTGTGAATATGACAGAGAAAAAAGAAGTGGAAACAACAGATAAAGGTACAACCGATATCACAGAGGGTTACATGAACATTTCAGCCAGTCAGCTGCTTCAGGCTTTCAGAGAGACTTTCATTAACATCGATAAGATGATTATTGATGAGCTGAGAGAGGATTTTATGCTGGTTTATTAAAGTTACATTCCGTTAAATGTATCACAATGTGGCTAATTCCGTGTAACTACCAATATACCTAAGTTCGACAAATAACTCATGCTGTACATTACTTCGCCAGGTGAGGTATTACCCAATATAAAATCAATTGATAAACGTTGTATTTTAATTAATCTATGCTATAATAGAACTGTCACCAAATCTAGGTCCGGCTCTAACGCCCTGCCGCTAATAATTTTTGAAAGGTGATATTTATCATGAAACATTGTCACAATGAACCCTTTTACCCGCTGATGAATCAGGATGGTCAGCCATGTAAGCCGGATTGCCCGCCCTCTTCTATCGTGCCACCGCCTATTCCGCCTGTGCAGTATGTGCCAGGCATGAATGTTCAGGAACAACTATGCAATATGGCTGAACACGTCAACACGGCTATCAATCGCTGGAACCAAATCCAGGCCAATTGCTACCAGGCGCTCGATCAGTGCGTTGGAGCCGCTGTCAATAACGACGTGTACTATGCTCCATATGAAGTGAAATTCATGGAGGGCTATGACCAGGCCAGCTCATGCCGAAATCAGATTATTGCAGCAA
>CAMWQV010000008.1 GCA_947176425.1 uncultured Clostridia bacterium | reverse complement strand
GACGAAACCGTCCACAGTCTTGATCTCTCTGGCGGTAACAGAGATGCCGGGTTCCAGGTTGTTCAGCACGATTTCACCAGCCGCATTGGTGTAGTATGTGCCGTCGTCCGGACCAACCGCCGCGCCGCTGCCATCGACTACCTTGAACGCTACGCCGGACAAAGGCTCACTGAGCGTGCCGTTGATGAATTTCCGGATAATCAGGGTAGTGGTGGGATTGTTCTCAAAATCCAGACGGTTGCCGTCATTACTGCCGGGGGTTCCGGAGTTGTTGAGCGTACTGCCGCTGATGATGCTGTTGCCGGTACCATTCTGGACGGTGATGGACTTCGGAGTGGAATCCAGAACATAGCCAGCAGGTACTTTCGTTTCAACAGCGATGACGGTGCTGCCCGGTACAAAGCCGGTCGCTGTAACTGTACCGTCACTGCCGGTTGTATACTTGCCGAGGATATTGCCATTGCCGTCCTTGAGTGTAAACTCCGTATTGGGGACAGGCTTTCCAGTAACAGCATCCCGTTTTGTAAGTGTCAGGCTGCACATGGGTTCATTGTAAAATACGAGGGTCTGCGTATCTGCGGGATTTACTTTGACCGTCTGCGTCTGCGTGGCAGAGTCAATGATATAGCCAGAGATTGTCTTGATCTCTTTTACCACAACGGTTCCAGTGACAGAAAGCCGAATCTCTCCTGCATCATTGGTGACATACCGTCCTTTGCTGGACAGATGCCCGCTGGCGTCATCCACATAGCCGCCCTCGGCGTAGGTCAGCTCAAACTCCACGCCAGCCAGCGGCGTTTTGCTGACCTTATCCAGCTTTTGCACCACAAGCGTCCCTGCCTTCTTATTGACAAAGCGGAGCGTCTGGCCCTCGCCGGTCTTGATCTGAATGCTCTTGGGGCTGCTGTCCAGAATCACACCTTCGGGGACTTTGATTTCTTTGGCAGTGACCGTCACGCCCGGTTCCAGATTGCGGATAACAATCCGGCCATCCTCTCCGGTAACGTACTCGCCATTATCGGAACCAACAACTGCTCCGGAAGAATCAGTGACAAGGAATGTCACGCCCTTCAGGGGCTGATTGCCGGTTTCGGTTTCCAGATATTTTTCGATGGTAAGAGTCGTTTTGGGATCATTCTCAAAAGTAAAATCATTCCCATTGCTGCTCCAGCTGTTGCTGGTGCTGCTGACCGCGCCGCTGGTGAGGTCGTTGCCCGTACCGTTTTTGACCTGGATGGTCTGGGGAATGGGGTTCAGCACATAGCCTGCGGGGACTTTGGTTTCGGTGACAACCACCGTACTGTTCGGTACGAGACCGGTTACAGCAACAGTACCGTCTTTGCCGGTGGTATATTTTCCGATGACATTGCCGCTGCTGTCCTTAACCGTAAATTCCGTGTTGGGAACAGGCTTGCCCGTAACAGAATCCACTTTTGTGATGGTCAGGCTGCACATGGGTTCATTGTAGAATACAAGGGTTTGTGTGTCTGCCGGATTCACTTTAACTGTCTGGGTCTGTGTAACGGGATCAATGATATAGCCAGAGATTGTTTTGATCTCTTTTACCACAACGGTTCCGGTGACAGAAAGTCGAATCTCTCCCGCATCGTTGGTAACATACCGTCCCTTGCTGGACAGATGCCCGCTGGCGTCATCCACATAGCCGCCCTCAGCGTAGGTCAATTCAAACTCCACGCCAGCCAGCGGTGTCCTGCTGACCTTATCCAGCTTTTGCACCACAAGCGTGCCCGCCTTCTTGTTGACAAAGCGGAGCGTCTGGCCCTCGCCGACCTTGATCTGAATGCTCTTGGGGCTGCTGTCCAGAATCACGCCTTCGGGGACCTTGATTTCTTTGGCAGTAATTGTTGCGCCCGGTTCCAAATTGCGGATGACAATCCGGCCATCCTCGCCGGTGATGTACTCACCATTGTCAGGCCCAACGACTGCGCCGGAAGAATCCGTGACAAGGAAGGTCACGCCTTTCAGCGGCTGATTGCCGGTTTCGGTTTCCAGATATTTTTCGATGGTAAGAATGGTTGTGGGGTCATTCTCAAACGTGAGATCATTCCCATTGCTGCTCCAGCCGCTGCTGTTGGAACTGCTGACTGCGCCGCTGGTGAGGTCGTTGCCCGTACCGTTTTTGACCTGAATGGTCTGGGGAACAGAGTTAAGGACATAACCTGCAGGGACTCTCGTCTCGGTAACGACCACTGCGCTGTTCGGTACGAGTCCGGTTACAGTGACAGTACCATCATTGCCGGTAGTATATTTCCCGATGACGTTGCCGCTGCTGTCCTTAACCGTAAATTCTGTGTTGGGAACAGGTTTCCCCGTGACAGAATCTACTTTTTTGATCGTCAGACTGCACATGGGTTCATTGTAGAATGTGAGTGTTTGCGTGTCAGCGGGATTCACTTTCACCGTCTGAATCTGCGTATCGGAGTCGATGACATAGCCAGAGATTGTCTTGACCTCTTTCACTACGATGGTTCCGGTGACAGAAAGTCGAATCTCTCCCGCATCGTTGGTGGTATACCGTCCCTTGCTGGACAGATGCCCGCTGGCATCATCCACATAGCCGCCCTCGGCGTAGGTCAGTTCAAACTCCACGCCAGCCAGCGGCATTTTGCTCACCTTGTCCAGCTTACGGACGACCAGTGTCCCTACCGTTTTATTGACAAAACGGAGTGTCTGACCCTCACCGACCTTGATCTGAATGCTCTTGGGGGTGCTGTCCAGAATCACGCCTTCGGGGACTTTGATTTCTTTGGCAGTAATTGTCGCGCCCGGTTCCAAATTGTTGATGACAATCCGGCCATCCTCGCCAGTGACGTACTCGCCGTTATCCGGCCCAACGACTGCGCCGGAAATATTCGGATTAGATGTGGAACATGGAGGACACCCGCACTATGTCTATCTGGACTATGAACCGGTCCCCGGAATCCGGTTCCGACACCTCGCCAACTACCGGGAAATCAAGACGTGGATATTCCAGGAACGTGGACTAAAAGTCCCGTCGGCGTATATTACCCAAGTAAAGCGCAAGCACGGCATCATCACGCAGGGAGGGCAGAGCAGACCGCTGCCGGAGGGTAAGGAACCCGTGGAAGTTCCGCCAGAGATCGAGTCGGCGATAGAGGCCGCACTGAGGCACTTCGGGCTGCTGTGACGGTCTGTCAATTATTTCTTTCCGCCCCGTCCTATATCGGCCTGATGTCTTTGGCAATCTATCAGACGGTCCCGATGAATCAACACGATGATATGGAAAAGGCAAAAGTTGTAAAGACGAAAGCCGATACGTCTATCTCGACTATGAGCCGTAGCCCGGCATCCAGTGGACCCGGCCACGCAAACCTGGCACGTACCCGGACATCATGGCATGGATATTCCGGGAATACGGCCTAAAAGGTCGAGGGAACGCAGATCGCCCAGGTCAGGCGCAAGTACGGCATCGTCACAGCGGGAGGCCGGAACCGGGGCCGACCGCGACCGGAGGGACTGGAGCCCATCCAGGTCCCGCCCGAGAAGGAAGCCGCCATCGTAGCTGCGTTCCGGCACTTCGGGCTACTATAATACCCCGTGAACACAGGCATAAGTTTAAGCTCATCCAACCACAAGGGCTCAGGACGGGTACCCAGTAGCAAAGTAGTAGCAGAATTCCAATCTGATGTCTCCGCCGTCCTGGACGTTAGCCACGGTAAGCGATCAGGAAATCAAACATATGTCTGGTAGCAAGGCAGTAGCAGCCGTTTATACCGTTCCAGACGATGCAGACAAATATTTTGCTACTTTTGCAACTGATTTTTTTATTTATAATAGAGAGAAAACTTTGAAGATGTAAGCACACTGGAAAAATATATCGTATATATAATCTGGAGAAAATAGTAGCAAAAGTAGCAGACTGGTGTTTACGCCGTGTACGACGGTATCAACGGCTGATACTGGCTTGCTACCGTCGAAGCATGAAAATCCGTCCAGATCAGCCATAAGCAACGTCTACGACGGCGTAAACACGTCATCTGGGATCCTGCTACTGTTTTGCTACTAACCGTCTGTCCTGACTCCCTGCGAAGCCGCATCCGGTCTATCTTCCCCGGCCCTTTCTTATTCGTTGGGGTTCTTCTTTCCTTCCTGCTTCTTGTCTTTTTGGAGGTTGAGCCCGCAAAGCCTGTTGTAGGTCTGTATGGCTATCTCCTCGTCGCACATCGGGATATCGCCCCTCTCCGTTGCCCTCTTCAATTCGATCGGAGATATCTTGCAGTAGAAATCCAGGACCATGCCGTAGTCGTGATCAGTGCCGGCAGTCGTTGCACGGAATCCGCGCAGGTCGAAGTTCTCATACGTTATTGGGTCTGACCGTTTCTGTATGCTATAGTACGGCATAGGCTGTCCCAGCTTGCACCACAGCGCCGGATCTGGTATGGTCAGCTCTCCTGCCTGCGGATTCCTTCCATAAGCATATACAAACGCGGTTCTAAATTCAGCGTAGCGTTGGAGGTCATTTACGGTCGCTACCGCCTCGGCCTCAGTCTTGACAACGCGCACCAGCCACTTCCGATGCTGTGCGTTCCTTGCTTTCCTGCTCAGCATTCCGGTTCCTTCCCGGAGGGACGGGTTTGAAACGTACCGGTGCTCCTGCAAATCGTCGGGGCCGTACTGAGCGATGATCTCTTCCGGCAAGAAGGATGCCGATACTCTATGTGCACACTCTCCTTCGCTCGACTTGTAGTTTTTGACCTTCCAGCCGCCGTCCATACCCGTCCAGTTGCACGTATCACTCTCGAAATTCGTGAAATTCACACCGTTATACCGATTTTCTTTGCACCAGTTGTTATAGCAGGCATACAGGATCTTGAGCGGTATCCTGCTGTTCGCGAACGTAGCGGCAAACTCGTCGAAAAACTGGAACACCGTGGACGATGCCGCCCGGATATCATTGATATTCTTACGGAGCTGATTGACTGCTTCCGGATCGTATTGGTCGATTGGGCCGAGCGACAGCGCCTTGAATGCTATGTAATCGATAACCCTCTGGTCGGTGATGAACTCGTCGTGGATCTCATCATGCTGTACCCCGTCCGTCAGGGTAGCCGGGAAATACAACGGAACGATCTTCCTATAGAACGCCGCTTCCTTCTCCTTGATCTTCGGTGCCTTGGTGTTCAGGCACTGGATGACCATGCAGCGCGGTTTGTAAGTGAACCCGTCGACGTGCTTGCGCTCGACGGTTACGGGTTCTCCGCGTGCGATCAGCTTGATCACGTCCGTGCCATCGATCCCCTTGGTACCGGCGTTGGTTTCGTTGCCGATCAGGAGCCGCTTGCCAACCAGTTGGGCCAGACCGAACTGCCTCTGCATCTTATCCATGTTGATATCAAGGACGGCGTTCTGGCCGACGGCCGCCCCGACCATCATTGCCGTTGTCGACTTTGCGCCGCCGCCCTGGCCCCTCTCGCTGTCGTCCATGTACCACATCGTCCGCCCACCGGACATACCGCGCAGGGCGAAGTTACAGGATTGCCACCACACTTTTATTGCGTCTTTGTTACCGTCAAGCACCGTCTTGAGGTGATCTTCCACGTTCCATGGCATACCGTCTTTGCAGTACAGCGTGATGTCGGTCGCGTGCGGATTCCAGTTCGCGGCGTTCTTATGTGTAAAATTGGCATCCTTGCCGTACAGGTCCGCATAATCCGGGTTCTCATGGCCCTCATCCGTCAAGTACGGAGTGAAGAAGCCATTCGGAACGGAGATATCCAAAACGCCGTTCGCCATAGGGATCTGCGTCGTGCTCTCGTTGGCCATGCGCTCGTCCACGATGGCCAGGAGCTCCCGTTCCGCGTGCTGACGCTGGTTCATCGGAACGTCCAGGTTATCCATCAGCCAGATGAGGCGCTTGCCGCCGGACGCCACGTCCGCCGACCAAATACCGGCCTTGCTGCCCGTACAGTTGTAATAGACCAGCGTTCCCGCGCTGTCTTCACTGGCTACCAGGGCCGACACATCGCCCGTGACGCGGATCATCTCGCAGGCGATTTCCACTGGGATTTTCTGCGGGATTTTGATCTTCATATCATCCCTGGTACACATCGCGTTCTTGATGTCCGCAATCGTATTTGCTGTGCTGATTACACCTCTACGGATGTCAGCGGCTTCTTTCTTGTCTTCCAGGTCCACCAGCGACCACGGCTTTTTCCCGTACTGCTCGGCAACCGCTTGGCGCAGGGCATCGGTCTCGCTCTGCGGTGTCGGAACCGAACTCCCAAGCGGTCCGGCAGATGCGCCAGTGCCTGCCGGACCGTTCGCCCTGGCAGCTGCGGCCATAGCCGCGACAGTTACCGGATCGTTCTCGAAATTGGCCTCATCGCGGAGTTCAAAATCATTCATGGCTTATCTTCCTTCCTTTCGTCCAGATACGCTCCCGCGCATCGTTTTTGGGTGATGGGGGGAGGGCCGGACGGGTAATTCCGCTGACCCTTCCCCAAATCTTTAATAAGTAAATTTTGCCTCAATGCTCTTTAAAAGATCTTCGATGGGATATACCGTATTATCGATCCAAGCCCCGCCCTCATTGATCATGACACCCTTCGGATAGCAGGTGACGCCTACGCCTCCGTTCACGTCATAGGCTTTGATGACCAGCATACAGGTGCATGGACACATACGCCCATTGAGCTTCTCATCAAAGACACATGTATGCTCGCCGTGTTGGTCAAAAATGAACGGCTGGTATTTTCCGTATATTTCCAGATAATAGCACCCCGCCAATTTAGCGTCGGGCGAATACGGTGAATCGCCGTCCTTCAGTGGACGCCTCACGCAAGCGGGTGGATTCTCGCCCCACTTCTCCCGGATGGCCTGGTCAATCGCTAGATTGATCCTGCTGATTTCCGTGGTGTTCTTCTTTGGCACGCCCACTGTCAGGCCGTATTTTCCAACCTTGTACCCGTATGCACAGGGTCGGGATAGAGCCGGGGAAGCAAGCTTCCCATTGATTGTAAGATATGCCATATTGATACCTCCTTTTAAAGAAACTAGATGCGCTTTTTGGTTGATATATTTTATATATTGCCAAATTGGTTATAACCAGAGTATACCACAGTCTTCAAGACTTGTCAAGGAGTTTTGGTGATAAATTTTTACTTATATCCGATTTGGCAATAATCCGAGTGCGTGATCATTTTTTTAGTTTAGAAAGCACTTTTGGCAACAAAGATTATTTGTGATTTTTTAAGAGAATATTGACATTTTGGTGATGATATGATATAATAATTAAGTACAATTTGTGACTCTTGCTTGCAGAGGGTATGTTATGAGAGGATGTGATCTAATTGGACAGCGTAGGTGAGCGTATAAAGGAAATTCGCCTCAAAAAAGGAATCACACAGGCTGATCTGGCTGTCGCCTTGGACACAACCACGGCGGCAATCAGCCGGTATGAGTTAGGAAAGCGGGAGCGTCGTTTTGCGCAGGTACAGACCATTGCTGATGTACTCGGCGTTTCTGTATTTGAACTGTACGGATTTCCAAGCGAACGACAGATACAGATAGAAAATTCCCAAAGAATGCTGTCTCGTATCAAGGAGGAAATTCAGCGCAATTCAGAGGGGACACCAGACGAAACATTGCAATATATATTACAACTTGCAGCCGACTTTTTTGAGAAGGACCTGCAAGAGACGGTTAATCTCGCCACTATCGCACACAATGCACAGGTGCAAGCTACCTTATTGAGCCAGCCAGAAAAGCCAAATGTTCCTCCTGCTGTTCAGAAAATAGATCTTGCCCAAAAACGGCGAGATAAAAGGGTGGATAACCTGGTCAGTATGTTCTGCAACTATTCCGATGACACCCAAAGCCGTATTCTGAATATCGTGGCGATTTTTGGACGGCTCAACAGTGCCGGCCAAAAATATGCTGTGAGACATATCAAGGAACTGGCTGAGTTGCCACGTTATCAAATCCAGAAGGCGGGCCATGACAAAACGTAAAAAACTTTCTGACGTTTGTAAAAGAGTTGAGAAAGTTATTTCTGTGCGTCCACAGAATTTTGATTACAAAACGCCCCCGATGATCAGCACTGATTCATCGGGGGGCTCTATTACCTGTGCGGGGCCTACATCCACTCCATATCAGGTGGGCCGCGTTCCTCCGCTACCCCCTTCGGAAGTTTTGGGGGAGGGGGCGGGATTGTGGGTGTGATAGCAAACCCAAGGACCAGCAGGCCCCCGGCTACGCCGCCGTTGGCGCATACTCCGGAAGCTATGGCGCGGAGGCCCCCAGCAGATACGCTACAGCCGTTTTGTTTGAACCTCCACCTGTAAAATCTGCTGCCAGTATTCGTGTACATAGCAGACTTCCGGATCTTGCCGACCGTCTGACGTAACAATCATCCGCCCGGTCAGTGTACGGCGGCATACGGATTGCAGCACCGGTTTTTCCCCGGGTATTTTTACTAATTTTGCCAGCAGCTCCAATGGAAGGACTGCCGCCACAGCATCCGCTTCCCGGACCATCGGCAGCAGGGTAAGGATGTCCCGCACCGTGTCCTTCCAGAGCGTCAGACGCACAGGCCCGCCCATGACACGCTCCAGGTCTGCCTGCTGGGAAGGCATCATTTCGTGGCGGGATATCCATAGCACTTGTTTCACTTTCCTCACTCCTCTCATAGATTACTCGCGACAAAAAGCCAGAAATTCAGGGCAGGCTTCCTATCGGTGCGAACCTATCAAAGCTGATGCAGGATCGCACAGCAAAACAGGCGGTTCGCACTTCAGACTTTCGGGTACTGGAAAAAAATCTGAAAAATTTCTTTCAAAACACTTGATTTTTCTTGCCGCATCGGTTATACTAAGGGTACAGTAAATAAGCAAGCGAAATCATTTCTCTTATTTTTTGTTTGTTTTTGCAGACACACCCTTACGGGGACAGAAACCGCTGCTAGAATGCCCTGAATCTTGTTGTAGTACGCTATGGACACACCCCTCACGGGGACGGAACGAAAGTAAGAGGACCACACACCAGACGAAAGTGTGTGGTCCTCTGCTTTTAATTTTCAGCGCATTCATATTCCACTCCGCCCATACCCAAAGCGGTCTTAATCCCCATTCCGGCATACCCGGAAAACCGCAGCAGAGCGTCCGCCAGCAGCCGATGGAACCCATGCAGCCGGTTTTCCAGGAGCAGTGCCCCAACAAAACCGGGGACTGCGTTTCCTTTCAAATGAAATACCCGGTCATACAGCCGGAACTGTTCAAAATACAGACCGGCGGCCAGGGCTTCGATTCCCTGCCCGTCTTCGTCCTCAATCGGGCAGTCCGAAAAGCAGCCATTCCATTTTTTGATCAGGCTTTGTATCATCAGCCGCGAAGTGGGAAGATTCAGATACCGTCCCCGGCTCTTAAACGCTGTAGCAGTTCGGAACAGCAGCCGGTGGCGTCCGGTGCAGCCTTCTGCCTGGGAAAGCAATTCTTCCACCGAGGAAACCGCTTGTGCGCTTCGTTCCAGAACACGCAGAAATATACTCCCGTTTTGCAGAAAAAAGCTGTTTTGCTCCCATAGAACCGGGCCAAGACAGTCCTGGCACTCCCGGCCCAGCAGGGTTATATTCCAATGCAGTATACCATCTTCCACCGTAAAATATTGGCTTACCGGCGTAACGGCATCCTGATGAACATTTAACCCAAAGGAGGCGGGGGCAGTCTCTAGCAATGCAGCATACAGCCGGTAGCCCCACTCCGGTTTGGGATGGCAGGGATGGTCTGCAGAGAGAACGATGCGGTATTGGGTCATCATGGTACTAGGTGCCTCTTGTCATTGTTGTAGTTCTTCAACTGCTCACTTCGAGCAGTGTCACCTTTGGTTATACCTTCACAGATTTGTAAATAGTTAAGCGAAATATCGGCAGGAAGCGGAAGTTTGGGTTCCGCACGAACGTCTTTTTTCTTTGGGACTACATCCCCATAAGGTTTCAGAGGAGTGTATGTAATATTCCGCAGAGTTCGGCATTTTTTGCTCATATAGTAATCCAGATATGACAGTTTCATTGCTTTGAAAATGTCCCGTTCATGTATTACAGAAAGTTCCATCGTCTTTGCTGCCAGCGTCATTTCCTCCGTGAAAAACAGCCGATACCACATTCTGCGGGTCTCTGAATCTTTCTTCTTTGTAAGAGAAAAGTTAAGAATCATAGCCCCTAATTCAGCAAAGCGAGCATTGAGCATCGCTAGAACTTCTGGATTACTGACTCGTGTACTTGGAAGTTCAATATTTGATCCATCTTCATTACCGGATTCTATACTGACACCTGTGGGTGCAGTGCGGGATTCCTTCCGGTATGTGCTGATCTGCCTGAGTTTGAAAACATGACTCAAATAATGGGAAAATTCGCCATTTTCAGGTAAATATTTCTGAGAAACCTCCTCAAACACATCTAAAAACGTCTTAGAGGCAGCTTGGTACTCTCTATCTGCATTTGGGCCTTTAGACCGAAAATTTTCCTGCTTAGGGTCGTAAAGCTCAAAAGATAATAACCACATTTCATTTCTCAAAGCAACAATTACAGCCTCATTTCCTTCAGGGGGAAGGGACTTCCATTGTAATGCCACTTCATTTAACCGCTTCTCTTTTTCTTTACGCTGGGCTTCTGTTCTTTTGTCATCCATCACTGCACCCCCTTACAGAGACAGAATGCGGTCGATCATCTCTTTTGGATTTGTGACACCATGATCGGCCAATTTACGGACAATCTCGTCCATTTGCACCAAAGCCGTCATATCATAGGCACAGCTGCCCACAACCTTGCCTTCCTGACGGACAAGTCCGCCGTACACAACGCAAGAAATCGAGGCATTTCTTTTCACACGATAGGCGTATTGTATCGCCATCATCATTGCCTGCGATATCGGTTTTGTGCCGAAAGTCATGCAGAGAAACAGCTCGTCGTCATCGTCCACAAAGTCGATTAGTTTTTGGAACGTGGACATTTGGTTTTCCACCCGGTCATCTTCCGGAATAAAGACAGGTTCTACACCGTTGGAACAATGCGCACCGTTTTTTTGACAGATCGTGTTCAGTTCATCCTGAAAGATGCCGAGATTGCGCCGGGCATCTGTATTATCTGTGACGACAGCAATTACCCGGATATCATCGTCTGATTCCGCATATCCGTTGACCGCTGTAAGAATGGGGAATGAAACTGCTTGGTCCAATTGCAGCTTCGTGTTGCCTACCGCCTGATAGATCTGGCTGTGCAGCTGGCCGGGTCCCTGTAAGGGAATAGCCGTAAAAAATTTCTTCATTTCTTCTTTCCTTTACTTGATACTTGAAATTGGTTGGAAATGCTCTAAATTGCAGAGCAGTATCCTCTTCACATCTTTTAATGTCACGTCTTCTAGCCGGTTATATCGATGGTCTACAAAATACTTCCATCTTCAGCTTGGCATTAAACCTTCTTGCTATTAATATGTTTTTTGAGTGTGTCCAGTAGTTCATCCATTGACCGCTCATCCTGGGATGTTTCTTCTGGCCTATCAAGTTGGAAAACCTCTCGTTCCTCCATCAATAACTCTTGGAATTTTTCTTCCGATTCATCCACCTGACATTCACACAGTCCCCTTCGCAGAGAGGCGGTGTCTGGAAGAGGTGTGCAGGCATCTTCATATGCCCACCTGCTCATGTAGCTGGTATCGAAATCATTTTGTATGCAATGTAGAAACAAGAAATCCTGAATTTCAGGATATTCAAGAATGGAATCATAGACATGCTCCTCGGCTTTAGAAAGATGAGTATCCTGATCATTTTGGAGCCAGGTTAATGCATAATTTTGATACGTTTTCACATAATTGCTCACAACGGCATCCACGCTACATTTAGACCCGTTTGGTCCAGCATACAGCCCATCGAAACTGTATAGCTTTTCCATATCATATTCCAAAAGCTCATCAATATTAAGACGAATACGGCCATAGCCGTAAGGCTTTCCCAGACCAACACTCTGATAGCAAGGTTCGCCCTCAAAATTTTTCTCTAACCGTAACGCCCATAGAAGCAGTCCCAGTTCATCTTCGTGGAGGTTTTTGTAGCGAATCTTTCCGCGAAAAACAGTTCCTGCCGGTAATGGATGATAGGTTGCTATGACGTTGGGATTATTCCCAGGCCGTGTTTTAGACAGATCTTTTTTCATCCAATATTTTTTATAGCCCCGCAGTCGAAAATCAGAGGTTGTGTAGTTTTTCCCGTCTACCACATACCCCAGATACCAGCCAGGACGCGGTTGTCCTGGAACGGTCTTTACCGGAGGTTCCGGCGGCGGATTTTGACCCTGAACAACTAAATCTTCAAAGGAAATACGGGAGCGGTAGGATTCTTTTTCCCCAGCGTATCCAAACATTGCCCGCGGATAATCCAGAGGAAATCTTAAGCTGGACAATTCATGATGTCGGACAGGCAAGCCGTCCGAGAAACAGCGTCGAGATTGGATGCTTTTCATATCTTCGCCGGGAATGACTGTGCCAAAACCGAGAATATGAATATTTGTCCTTGTCATACCACGAATTGTAGCCCCAGGCAGAATATAACTTCCACTCGCATTACGGCAAAAATTCGCTTGCTTTTCCGAATTTTGTACTGCCACAAGGATAGGAGTCTCTGCGGTAATGGTAATATGGATCTCACCGTTTTTTAATCCCGGCTCGATCCTGTCGTGACGCGGCAGTCCTGCTGCATTGTCATAGCGAAGTATGACCTGCTCTGAAAACGGGACAAAGTTATATGGTGCGTGTACACTGTCATAATCGCTCATCTATGCTCCCCTCCATCCTGCCAGCCGGACAGCGGAGATAAACGACTGTCCGTCCTCATCGGTTTCTGTGTCCAGATAACAGCGTTCTATCACACAGACGCCAAATTTCGGATTATCCAAAAGGTACTCATTTTGCAGAATTATATCGTCTGCTTCCTCTTCTAAACGGGCAGCAAACAGAGTATCATCATACTGAAAAACTCGAATCTCACAGCGTTCATCAAAAAAACGGGCCTCCAGCAATTCTTCTGTATCTACATTCGCAGGCGTCGGCCCTAATGTCACGCCACTCAGGTATCGAATAAATGAGAACGGCAGAAGCAGTCCCTGTGCGAATGCGGTTTTTGGTTCCATAACGTCAAACTTCATGTCTTACCGCCTCCAATGCACTAATCCAGCTTTTTACAATATTTTGTGAATCCTCTACTGTACAGCTTCCGTCTTTTCCAAACCGGAGGGCGGCAGTATCCCCAGCCGGTGTCTGTATGGTAATATCCCGAACGGCAATATGTCCACGGCCAACAGCCCAGTCACTGCCTAAATTATAAAATCCAAGTCCTAAGTCTCGCAGGGCAAACAACAGCAGCGCACATGCAACAGGCTGGTCACTGGGAACATGGATTTTCAATGTAATTTCACCACTGTGCGGTTCTTCCTGGAACAGACCATTACCAAAGACACCGCCGGTAAATTTATCAATACGTATTCTGCTGATTGTATACTTTCTTTCCGGTAAAGCGGCATCTTCAAATCGGATCAGGCCAGCTTTGCCATTGTCATTATTTTTAGAGCTGCGGCCAAAGATGTCGTCGACAACATTTTCATCTAAGTGAAGAAATTGAGAAATTGCGCTTACCCGCGCCCGGACAGATCCCTTAATCGAAGAACCTGGAAGGATCGCTTTGCCATTTTCTGTCAGATTCGGCGTAAAGCTTTTCACATTGCCGTGTTTTGCTGAAGCGGCTTTCACTAAGATACTGCTGGTATGTCCAGTGAGCGTAAACACTACTTGCTTTGAATTAGAAGTGTCCGCCAAATGCAGGGGAGTTCCCGTCTGTTCGTCTGTCATCCATGCGGTACGGTCAGCAGAACTTCTTAAATCATAGTGCTGTCTGACTGCCTTTTCGATATGGACACGTCCAAACCCATTCGTCTTCTGTGCGCCTAAAAGAATTTCTCCGTTATGCAGTGCAGCCAGAATACGTTCTATCGCAGACAGCACCGTGTCATCTGACTGGAATGCCATCCATGTCAGAGAAAAATCAAATGTTGAATCAACTGGTATATGGGCTACATCGAATTTATGCTTATCTTCTGCACTGCCGCTTCGTCCGTTGATTTTTAGCCGGGGACGAAGCTGTTTCGCACTTTCAGGAGAAAATTCTCCATCCGATACGAGAAGTTGGCTGGACTGTTCCTGCGAACCAAAAAGCTGTTGCGCTAAAGCGATTTCTCCGCTGTCTGCCAGCCAATTCCGCATAGCTCCCGCAAGCGATGTTCCCTGCAAAAACGCCTGACCGTCCCTGTGGCACAATATAGAGTCTGCTGTGCCGTCTGCGCCGCTGCTCCGCAGCGGTGTGATACAGGCTGCCGTAATCCAGTATCGCACAGCATAGGTAAAGGATGCCATTTAAGCTTTCCCCCTTTTCTCACTCTTACGGCTGAAATCAAAAAGCTGAACCAGCAAATAGAGACGTTCCTGCACAGTGTCATCTTTGTCATCATAGAATACCCCCAGAGTTTCCTGTAACGGCGTATTCAAGATATTGTCAACCAGCTTATGGATATTCACAAACCTGCGGCTCTGCTCATCTTCACGGTCTTCATTTTTTCTGAAATAGCGCTTCAATTCTCCCAATTTTCCACCGTTGACGGCCGCTTTTTCACATTCAGCCTGAATTTGTCCCACCTGGCTCTTTGACAGGCCGTTTGTATATACCCGGTTGACATTATCCATAATCCACTGCAATCGTGCCCGCCGCTGCGCTATCTTTTCGGATTTTTGGCAAGAGTCCTTCTCTGCCCGATCATACTTTTGATGCAATTCTTCAAAAATATCTGGACGCAGAAATAAAATCTGCCCATAACCCTCCGCTTTTCGGATGCCAAGACCTTCCCTCTGTATTTTTTGAAGCGCTTCCCAGTCCGGGAGCTGGCTGAACAGCAGTTTGAATATACTGCCCCGGTCATACATACGCACTGACGGTTCCCGACACTGCCAGGTACGGTTATAAGCCCCGTACTCTGATACGGCGGTACTGCAAAACGGAATTGTGATGTTGTCTACACCCAGCTTTTGTGCCAGACACTTTTCATCAATGCCGCAGGGTTCGCCGTATTCGTTCAGCATCGTCAGCGGCGAGACTGCCAGCAGATACAGCACATACTGAACC
>CAMWQV010000007.1 GCA_947176425.1 uncultured Clostridia bacterium | reverse complement strand
CCATTATCCTGAGCCGGACCCAAAAGCTGAATCAGGAAAAATTAGAGGCTGCCGTCGCGCTGCTGCGTGAAAAGAACGCCAATGCGCCGATTGTGACCACCCCCTGGGACCAGCTGACCGGCGTGCAGCTTCTGACCGCTATGGAGGAAGGAAACACGTTAGCCGCTGACCTGCTGGCGGAAGAAGATGACGTCTGCCCTGTCTGCGGGCACCATCATCACGACCACGATCATGAACATCATCATCATGATCATGAACATGAACATGAATGCTGCCACGATCACGAACATCACCATGAACATGACCACGAGTGCTGCCACGATCACGAACATCATCATGACCATGAACACCATCACCATCATCACCACGGACATGACGCCGATGAGGTCTTTTCCAGCTGGGGTGTAGAAACGACGCATACTTTCAGCGCCGGACAGCTGGAAAACATCCTCAAAGAACTGGACAGCGGTGCATACGGCGCGGTCCTGCGTGCGAAAGGCATTGTATCCGGCGGGGACTCTTGGCTGCACTTCGACTATGTGCCGGAGGAGCATCAAGTCCGTACCGGTCCTGCCGATTATACCGGACGGCTGTGCGTAATCGGCAGCAAACTGGATGAGGCGGGCCTGAAAAAACTGTTTGAGGTGTAAGTAATGGCGCAGGATACTATCTATCCCGTGTACCTGATCGCCGGGTTTCTTGACAGCGGGAAAACTTCGTTTATCAACGGCATTCTCTCCGACGGCTTCGCGATGGAAGACCGGACTATGCTGCTGTGCTGTGAAGAAGGGGAAGTCGAGTACGATCCCAAACTGCTGAGAAACGTAACCGTTATAACAGTGGACGATCAGGAGGATCTGACCCCGGAATTTCTGGAACGGCAGCGCAGAAAATGCCGTGCGGAACAGATTATTGTCGAGTTCAACGGCATGTGGCAGATACAGGATTTCTATGTCAACTCCATGCCCCAGAGCTGGGCGCTGTATCAGATCATCGCCACTGCGGACGGTACAACATTCGACATGTACGCGAAAAATATGGCGTCGCTGATGATGGAAAAACTCCGCAACGCCGATATGATTCTGATTAACCGCTGTACGGATGAACTGTGTGCGGAACTGCGCAAAAAAAATCTGCGTCTGGTAAACCGCCGGGCGGAAATTTATCTGGAAAAAACAGACGATACCAGCGAAAATTATATGGACGGCACTGTCTCCGCTTTTGAGCTGGACCAGCCGGAAATCCGTATTTCTGACGAGGATTACGGCCTGTGGTACGTGGAGATTATGGACAATCCGCAGATGTACGCGGGAAAAACCGTAGTCTTCCGCGCCATTATGTGCAAGCCGCCCAAATATGGACCGTATTTCACGCCGGGACGTTTTGCGATGGTCTGCTGTGCGGAGGATATGAGCTTTTTAGCCGTTGCCTGCACTGGGTATGATGTCAGCAAAATTCCAGAACGCGCCTGGGTGGAAGTGACGGCGGAGGCTCGTGTGGAACACTGGGACCCCTATGAGGGCGACGGTCCGGTGCTGCATGTCAAATCCATTGTCCCCTGCCGGAAGCCCACGGAAGAAGTCGTGCAGATGTAGCGGGCAGAAGGAGACGTGTTATGCTGTATATCCTGGCGATTATCCTGTGTGTGGCGGCAGATCAGGCGGTAAAGCTGTATGTGGCCTCCCATCTGGCTCTGTACGAATCCGCACCGCTGCTGCCGGGTTTTGTAGAGCTGTTTTATATCCAAAACACCGGCGGCGGGTTTTCGATTCTCACCAACTATACTTGGCTGCTGACCGTATTGACTTCTATATTGATGCTTGGAATCGCGGCGCTGCTGGCCCGAAAAGTCTTTCCCCATCCGCTGGCGATGTGGACCCTGACATTGGTGCTGGGCGGCGGCCTGGGCAATCTGGCGGACCGTGTGCGGCTGGGTTATGTGGTGGATATGTTCAATTTCTTATTTGTTGAGTACCCGGTGTTCAATGTGGCGGATATCTTAGTGGTGTGCGGAACAATCGGTTTTGCGGCGTACTATCTGCTGCTGCATGAGAAAGTGACAGGAACAAATCATGACAACTGTGCTGACCGCTGAAACCGGCGGGATGCGTCTGGACAGTTTTTTAGCCGCGTCTCTGCCGGAGCTGACCCGTTCCGCCGCACAGCGTCTGATTGAGACGGGACAGGTATCGGTCAACGGAAAAACCGTGCCGAAAAGCTGCAAACTGTCCGAAAATGACGCCGTATCCGTGACGCTGCCGGAACCGGAACCGGTTGACGCCGTGCCGCAGGACATCCCGCTGGATGTGGTTTTTGAGGACAGCGACGTAATCGTGGTGAACAAGCCGTCCGGACTGGTGGTGCATCCGGCTCCGGGACACCCGGACGGCACGCTGGTCAACGCCCTGCTGTTCCACTGCGGCGGCAGTCTGAGCGGTATAGGCGGCGCGCTGCGTCCGGGAATCGTGCATCGGATTGACCGGGATACCAGCGGTTTAATCATCGCCGCGAAAAACGACACCGCGCATCAGGTATTAGCCGCCCAGCTTCAGGACCACAGCCTTGCCCGGACTTATGAGGCAATTGCTACGGGCGGTTTCCGGGAGGACCGCGGGACCGTTGACGCGCCAATCGGACGCTGTGCCTCGGACCGGAAAAAGATGGCGGTGGTGCAGCGCGGCGGAAAACGCGCCGTGACACACTGGGAAGTTTTGGAGCGGTTCGCGGGATTTACACATATCCGCTGCCGTCTGGAGACCGGACGCACTCATCAAATCCGGGTGCATCTGGCGCATATCGGACATCCAATCTTAGGTGATACGGTATACGGGGCGAAAAAACCGGCGCCGGGATTGACCGGGCAATGCCTGCACGCTGTCGGACTGCGGTTCGTGCATCCGCGCACCGGGGAGATGGTTGAACTCTCATGCCCCCTTGACCCTGAATTTCAAATTCTGCTGGAAAAACTGCGGAGAGCCTAAAAACTCCCCGCAGTTTTTTGTTCATTGCGGACTCCCGCTAACCTTCTGTTTGCTGGCGTCTGCGGTTCTCCTTCTGGTCCAGCGTGCGTTCAATCCGCTCCAGCTTTTTTTCCAATTCCTTGATCTTGCTGCTGTCGGTTTCGGAACGGAGCTGCTGTTCCAAGGCCGCCTTCTGTCTTTTCAGATTTTCAATCTCGCGGTCCGCGTTGGGCGCATAGTACGGCTGCGCCGCGCCGTAATTCAAACCGGAAATCGGCTGCATAATAAGGTTCCTCCCATACAAAAAAAGTTTTGGGTGCCGCTGTGATTCCAGTTTAGCGTCCCGCGATAAATTTTCAAGGCTTTTGCGCTGAAATGTTCTTTGGATGTAATGAGATGTTCAGCAGCACATGCAAAGAAAACACCTGACCTGTTTTTTCCGCCAGCACCGCGCCATGATATTTTTCCGCCGCGGCTTTGATATTGGAAAGTCCGGTTCCCGCTGGGGGAAGGGGTTCGCCGGAACAAGTATTCTCAAAGATCAGCAGATAAAAATCCCCCTGCCGCTTCCCCATAATACGGATTGTCTTTTCTCCTTCTAAGAACCGGCAGGCGTTGATCGCGTTGTCCAGAGCGTTGGCAAAGATCACGCATAAGTCCAGATCGTCGATTCCGCAGGGGTCCGGCAGGCACACCGAGATATCCAGCATAACTTCCTTTGTCAACCTGAGTTTTTCTCCCAGCAAAATATCCACCACAGGATTACCGGTCTGATAGGGAAAAGACAGCGATTCTGAGACTGTCTCCAGCTTCTTCAAGTAGGCTTTGCTCTCATCTGTTTTGCCGCTGTTCAGCAGACCGTTTAAGACAGACAGATGGTTTTTGATGTCATGGCGGAAGGCTTTCGTTTGTTCATACCGCATCTGCGCTTCCGCAATATATATCTTTTGCGCCTGCGCCGCCTGCGTCAGGGACCGCAGTTGTGCCTGTGTCTGAAATCCCTGACAGATTTGACGGTAAGCGTACAAGGCGCAGAACAGAGCCGCCAGTCCCATCAGCTGCAAAAACAGCAGAACGCTGTGTTTTCCGGCTTCCTCCAGTGAAAAAGACGTGGTAATAAAACTGTAAGACGTATGAAGGATATACAGTTCCGCGGCAAAGAAAAACAGTCCGGGGAACAGCAGAATATACGGCGCGTTCTCCGTTCGGGGCAGAAGCCTCAATACAGCGGCGTAACAGCAGCAGCACAGCGCAAAAAAAGCCGCCAACGCCGTCCAGACCAACAGGGACAGCATCTGATTCCCGATAAAATAAGGGAAGACCGCCGCTTCCACCGAATTAATAATACCAAATGAAAGCTGTGAAATATAGAACGCCAGGACCGCGGCAAGCCAGGACACCGCTTTCTGATTTTTCAGCAGAAAGCGGCTGATACTGTACAGCGCAAGCACACCCATCCCGGCAGACAGAATCCCGCTGAGTGAGGGGGGAAATTTCAGACACTGAATGACACAGAGCATGAAAAAATACACGGCAAAACTCAGAATTTTGGGCTTTTTACCGGTGAGGCGTCCAGTAAAAAAGACGTGCATCACGCTCTGTCCCGCAAGAAACAAACCGTCCATCATCCCCTCTCTTTCATGCAGCGCAGAAGGGCCTGTGTCAGTTCCCGCTCGCGCAGTCTGGAAACCGGAATCTGTATATTCCGCGGCAGTATGACCTGTCCCCCCTGACACCCCCGGACATAGGAAAGATTAACAAGATAGCTTCTATGACATCTGAAAAAACGCCGGTCAACACGCCGTTCAAGATGGTCCATTCTGTCGTAATAGTCAATCACTTCCCCGCTGTCTTGATGGATATAAATTTTCCGTCCCTGTACTTCACAATATACAATCTCACTCAGCGGGACGATTTTACAGGAAGTTCCCTGCTGAATGACGATACTTTTTTCCGTTCTCCGCGCCAGAGTCTGGACCGCCCGGTCCATAGTCCGTCTGAAACGGCTGCTGTCCAGGGGCTTGACCAGATAATCATACGCCTCCACTGCAAAGGCGTCAAACACGCATTCTTTCAGGACCGTTATAAAAATCAGCAGGCTGTGAGCGTTTCGCTGCCGGAGCATTCTGGCGGTCTCCATTCCGTCCGGCTGTTCCATTTGAATATCCAGGAAGATCACGTCAAAATCACAGCCGCTTTCCAACAAAGAAAGCCCGCTGGAAAAACTGCCCGCACTGTATAGGCCAATCTGTTTTTCGTTCATGTAGTCTGCAAGATGGCCTGCAATCTCTTGGGCCATATGCGGCTCGTCATCACAAATTGCGAATTTCAGCATTTTTCATCCCCACATCAATTGATTTGCAGATATGCCGTATGGCCCAAACCGGCGTCATTCAGCAGGACGACAGCATGATCGACCGGTTCGTCACCATGCGCGTTGTATGCGGTGCGGACGGTCCCGTCCGCGCTTTGTTCTTCTATCAGAACCCATTCCGTTTCCGGGAGACAGCGGATTTCCGGCAGGTCATCCCGCAGGGCTATGTCCTCTGAGGAAAGTATGGTGTTTTCAGCGTCAAATTGGGATACGGTCAGATACTCCAGCCTGGGCGCATACTCGACTGTCACTTTTACTTCAATCGTATCCGTAGACGATTCCCCGTTTTTTGTTGTCGTGTAGTTCTGTGTTTCCCAATAAGCCGCTCCCCCGCCTGTCCCGAAACCGTTTCCGCTGCCGTCCAGATAGATTCTGCCGTCCGGCGTCTGGAAAACACGGTATGCGGTAAAATGGGAATGCGCTTCATTTTGCTGCTCCCCAGCATAGATCACGCCGCTGATCCGGTCACTGGTCCCCTCGTCCGTTACACTCTTTTGAAATCCTTCGCTGCTGGGGGACATATTGGAGACACATTCTGTATAGATTGATCCGTCTGAGCCGGTCCTGTTGACAAGGAACAGGCTGTACCCTTCCAAACCGGGAAAAATATACTGGTTATCCTGTTCCTGCGCGAACAGAACTTGATTCGGAATTGTGAACGCTCCATATTGTGTGCTGGCGGTCCGGGCTCCGTATTCCGTCAGGGCAGGGTTGTCGCTCCAGCTGCTGCGGTCCGCGTCAAAAACTACATAAAAACCGGCAAAGCGGTCCGGGACATCCGCTTCCGGCTGCGCGATGGAACAGCCGGTAAGACTAAGAGCCAGCAGCAGAACAGTCAGTTTACGTTTCATCGTTCGTTTCCTCCAAATTTCCGTCAAAATGCTGTATAATGCTCTAGTATTTATAACCGTTAGGTATTCTAATGTATGCCCTGATATGTTCATCTATAGGACGGTGGGTAATTCCTGATATATTATCATGAGAGATATTGCCCTCTGCTGCGATGATCGTATCATTATTGATATCCAAAATAATACCTATGTGGTCATGCTCTTGATTAATAAAAACTCTATCATAAAGAACAATATCCCCTGCTTCAGGAAGAAAGCAATCTGCTTTTTTATGATACTCTATTCTACTGTCTCCTATTGCGTATTCTTCCCAACCGAGGCAGCCTGCTAAATTACATGATACACATTCATTTGGCCTATAGGGAATTACAAAACCAGCTTCAATGCAGCAATAATAGACAAATGCTGCACACCATAATCCATCTGCATCTCTGAGGTTCCATTTGGGAAAATGTTGAATAATTGGTTCAATATTCGATACCTGGCCACTGATGTATCCGTGAAATGGTAATTGTGCTTTTTCTTTTGCAATTTCTGCCAGCTTTTTCCTTGTTGCGTTTTCCATGCTCACTCCATTTTTATACTTCATCTTTTGGTTCCTCCAAATTTCCGTCAAAATGCAGGATATCCCCCACATCGCAGTCCAAATAGTAGCAAATTTTATTGATGGTGTGAAAACGCACGCCGTTGGCTTTCCCGGAACGCAGAATGGACAGATTTGCCTCTGTGATGCCGATTTTGGCACACAGTTCTTTTCCTGTAATTCCCCGCTGTTTGAGGACTTCGTTCAGTGTAACAACAATCGCCATACCGTCCGCCTTATATGATGCTGTCGTTGTCATCGCTGACCGCCTTTGCCTCCCGGATATAACGGCAGAGCAGTTCCAGCGCCGCGGACAGCAGGACGGTAATAAACGGAAAAGAGATGATGTTGGTCATCTGGTGCAGGAGGGAAAAGAACAGCATTTGCAGCAGATTCCCGCCCACGCAGATCAGGACGGATATAGCGGCGATTTCAGCACAGCGGCGGCTGAGTTTTTCGGCGAGCAGGACCGTTTCCGCATGAAAAGGAGCGGTTTCCATCGCACGGGCCAAGTCTCCGCCCTGGAACAAGACCAGGCAGCTCAGCAGAATCGGAACGCAGTCCGCGGCAGTCAGCAGCGTGAGCATCAGATCCGTAGGCAGCAGCTGGTCTGGAATGGCGGTATTGGCTTCTGCTGTCCGGCGTATATTCTCAAAAAGTGTGACAGCGTGTTCCCATCCGGTCAGGCACAGAAGACAGCATCCGGCACCGTCCAGCAGCAGGGAAAGCGTGCGGCCGGGGGACGGCGCTTTTTTCAGACGTTCCAGCCCCCGCAGCACCGCCCATGCCAGCAGGACCGATACAGTTCCGGCGGAAAAGACCAATCCCCATATCTGGCCTGAAGGCAGGGCAGGGTTCAGGAGAGTGGGGTTAATCAGGAAATAGAGGCCGAAAAAGATTTGCAGGGACGCCAGAAGCAGCAGCCAATCCCAATAATTGCGGCCCCGCCAGACCAGTCCCAACGCCGGGAGCGCAGACAGCAGCAGGACAATCCCCCATGCGGCCAGATCTCCAGTCAGTCCTGAGAGGGAGAGCGCACGCAGCCATTGTCCGAATTGTTCCAAAGCCGCAGTACGTGTGAAAGCGGCGAGGAGCAGAACAGAGAGCAGTCCGGCGGCAATACCGGCTTTTTTCGCAGTCATGGGCATGTCCTCCTTTGAAAATTATTGTTTTACGATAATTTTATGGCGTCATGATATCATAGAGCCCGAAGATTGTCAATACCGACTTTTCATTCGGATACAATAAATCAGGACATCCCGAAAAGAGACGTCCTGATTTTTTCATGATGTTCCTGTTGATTCAGGGATTAGAGATACCGTCGTTGACGGCGGAACCGTAAATACGGCTTTCCGCTGTGTCGAAAACCGCCAGCGTCTTTTTGCATATAGGGCAGTACCAGCCCTCGTCCGCGGGCGAGAACACAATTGAATCGTTGCTGTTGTAAAATGCCTGCGCAAAATATTTCAGCTGTTCCTTACTGTCCTCCGGCGTCCAGGCGCCTGCCAGCCAGCGGTTTTGATAGACCAGCTTTCCCTTTTTCATCGCTTTGCCGCAAATCGGACAATCCATAGTTTCCTCCTATTCTACCCGTAAAGTGTATTCCTCCATTCCCGGCGTCAGCTTCAGCAAAGATTCTACGGTTTCTCTTGCGTTTTTGTTCGCTTCGGTCAGCAGGCCGTTCCCGGCTGCACGCTCCTCCATCGCGGCCTTTTGATCTGCCGTGAATCCGTTGTAATCTTCGATGCTGATACGGTTAAATATATTGTCTTTCTCGTCAAATACCTCCAGGCTGTCCTCTTTAATTTCGTGGGCAATGACCTTGCTTTCCGGCAATTTCACTGTTACCGATTTTTTCCCTTCGTCAACGTTTACATCGACCGCGCTCAAATCGACGCCCGCTTTAATCACACCGTCATAGGAAACGATAAAGCTTTTGTTGGTAAACGGAACGCTCCAACCGTAAAAATCTATTTGGTCCTCATATCTTGCCATATTCGTATAATAGTATGATACAGATACCAATTCCTGCACGGAACGGAGGCTCTGTCCCAGCAGATCGGAAGTAATCACCGGTTCCGACGTTTCCTCTCCCTGATTCACACCGCAGAAAAACGCTGCGGCAGCCACAACGACTACCAGAATCACAATTCCCAGTCCAAATTTCAGCGTTTTTTTCAGACGCATTCCCAGGGGCGGTTTAGGCGGAATGGGCGGTCTCTGCTCTTCTTTGACTTTCATAAATATACCTCTTTTCTGTTTACCGTATTACTTTCCGGATATCCTCAATACGTCCCAGTACCAGCAAATGATCTTCCTGACAGAATTTGTAATCCGGGCTGAGATTAGGACGGATCACGCCGTCACGGATTGCGGCAATCACCGTCAGGTGATACTTGACGCGGAAATTCAAATCCTTTAAGCTCTTTCCCCACCAGCGCTGCATGGGTTCCAGCTCATAGATTGAGTAGTCCGCAGTCAGCCGGATGCAGTCAAAAATACTGTCCGAACTCTCGCTGACGGCGATGCTGGTTGCGACTTCCAATTCCGGATAAATGACCTCATCCGCTCCGTTGCGCAGCAGGAATTTAGCTTGGATATCGTCCTCCGCTTTGCTGAAGACTTTTTTCGCGCCCAGTTCTTTCAGCAGGCTTGTGATCTGCAAGCTCCCCAGCACATCCGCGCCCAAACAGACAAAGCAGACATCAAAGCTCTCCACACTGAACGAACGCAGCACCTCCGGATTTGTACAGTCCCCCACCCGTGCGCTGACCACCAGCGGCAGCATATCCTCCAAATTCTCGCTTACCCGGTCTACGATCATAACCTCGCATTTCTGTTCCGCTAAAGCCCGGCAAAGATGATGGCCGAAAGAACCCATACCAATAATTAGAAACGACTTCATAGACAAACCTCCAAGAAATTAATCAGCCGATCGTGATATCCTCCTGCGGAAGCGTCACAGGGGGCAGCGCTTTCTTTTCCAGCAGCGCCACAGCAAAGGAGATGCTGCCCACACGTCCGCAGTACATCAGAAATATAATGACCGCTTTGCTGAACGGCGCTAAACTGCGGGTGATGCCGGTGGTCATGCCTGCGGTGCCGATAGCTGAAAAAACCTCGAAGAGAAGTTCCGGCAGAGGCAGGGGTTGGACCAGGCTGATTGCCAGCGCACCGAACAGAGCCAGCAGCAGATTAGTGAACAGTACTGAAGTAGCGCGTTTCAATGCACTGTCGTTGATGCTGCGCCCAAACGCGTTTGCGCTCTGCTCGCGGCGGACTCCCGAAAATGTGTGCAGCAGAATTACAAAAATCGTTGTGGTTTTGATGCCGCCCGCTGTGGAACCGGGATTGCCGCCGATAAACATCAGCATGATCGTTAAAAGCAGGCTGCCGGAAGTCAGCGCGCCTGTATCGGTGGAGTTGAAACCGGCCGTGCGGGGCGACACGGAATCGAACAGCGCGGCAAGAATCTGTTCCCGAAGAGGACGGCCCGCGCCGAGATTGTTCCGTTCAAACAGGAAAAACAGGGCGCTGCCGCCTGCGACTAAGATCAGTCCCATGACCAGCACAACTTTCGTCTGAAGCCGGTAACGCCGCCAGCGGAATTTATTGCGGGCGATGTCGTCCCAGACCAGAAAACCCGCGCCGCCAATCAGAATCAGGGCGCAGAGCGTAACAATCACCAGCGGATCGTCCACATACGCGCTGAACGAGGAAAAGGGTCCGCTGTGACTGCCCATCAGATCAAAACCCGCGTTGCAGAAAGCGGAAATACTGTGCCATATCCCATAATAAATGCCTCTGCCCCAGCCGTATTGCCGGACAAAGCGGATCGACAGCAGCATAGCCCCGATTCCCTCTATCAGCAGCGTGCCAAAGAAGATCAGACGGATAAACGGTACAATTCCGCCCAGCTGGTTATAGCTGATGCTGTCAACAACGACTTCCCGTTCCCGCAGGCCCAGCCGTTTTCGCATGAGCATCAGGAACAGGACCGCTATCGTCATAAAGCCCAAGCCGCCGATCTGTATGAGCGTGATAATCACCAGCTGCCCGAATGTTGTCCAATATGTACCCGTATCCTGCATAATCAGGCCCGTGACACAAGAAGCCGACGTCGCCGTAAACAGCGCGTCGCCAAACGATGCCCCGCCCGGCGAAACGCTGGACAAAGGCAGCATCAGCAGTCCCGTACCTATCATTATCATGATGAAAAAGCCCAGTGCGATGATCTGCACGCTGGACAGTTTCGCTTTTTTATGCCGGTTCATTTACATCCCGCCGTTTCTTGGACGTGCGCGTCCTGCAAGTATGGACAGCATACCACATTTTTCTCCCGTTTGCAACTGTCTTTGATGATGCTGTCTAATATCGGGCAATGCTTGCGATTAATGAAAAAATCCCCTAAGAGAGATTAACATGCACTCTTCTTTGGGGAGATCTTTTCAATCTGTCCATTGCATATTTTGTCGAGTCCTGCTATAATATTCCTGCCGTCTTACATCCCCGACGGAGGAGGGAGGTGTTTTTCGTGGATAGCCTACTTGGTTTCCTCCTGTCCGTTGCGGCTGGCATAGTGAGTAACTATGTCTGCAAATGGTTTGACGGACATATAACAAGACGGTAAGCCGTCCACCATGCAGAAAAATCCCCCGAAAGAGAGTGAGTCGTTTTATCTCTCTTAGGGGGATTTTTCTGCGGTGTTTTCAAAGATAACCTACTTTGCTTTCGCATTGTCAGTATATCACAGCTGCGAGCATTTTGCAACAGTAATTTTTACTTGACGCCGTTATTTTTTCTAAATCCCGCGGAAAAACAGTTGACAAAATCGTTCCCTGCATTTAATATAGTAACGTTATTATGAAAATCTATTCCTTTACCCCGCCCCCCATGCGTCGGGGCGGGGTTTGCGGGTGTTATTGGAGGAGTTCCGTCATCAGCGACACACCTAAGCGGAAACCTTGCCGAAAGTAGTGATAATTTTCCATTTCCTCCTGTTTGGACAGATCTTCAAAGTTTTTATCTAAAAAATCACTTCCAAGCTGTTTTTCGACTTCATCCCAAAATCTTGCGAAATTTTTCTGCCGTATGGTCAGATATTCCAGTGTTTTAGGCTGTCCAACGCAGAATTGTTCGTCATAGATTTCCTTCAGTACACTCATGGTGTTATGTCCTCTCTTTCGTGTTTTGCGATATTTCTTATAGGCTTAGTATATTCGTGTTTTGCGAAAATGTCAAGAGGTATTTATGTTTACAAAAGAAATATTTGGTCAAAGACTGTTAGAAATCAGAAATCTGCATAATGAAACACAGAAAGACTTAGCGAAAGCAGTTAATACAGCTATAAGCAGTATTAGTGAAATAGAAAAAGGGAAAAAGACAACTACTTTAGACCGATTTGCTAAAATTTGTGAACATTATCATGTATCAGCTGACTATCTGCTTGGCCTCTCTGACGATCCGAAACTGCCGCCAGCGGCTCCCCCGGAAGACTGATTCCGGCTCTATTATTAGCTATTAACTATCCAATAGGAGGATTTTATCAATCATGGACTACAATAAGACCATCAACCTGCCGAAGACTGGCTTTCCAATGCGTGCCAATCTTCCGGCCCGTGAACCGGCTATGCTGGAAAACTGGGAAAAGTCGGACCTTTATAACGAACTGCTGAAAAAAAATGAAGGAAAACCTCTTTTCTCACTCCATGACGGCCCCCCGTTCAGCAACGGCGGCCTCCATATGGGACATGCCCTGAATAAATCGATTAAAGACTTTATTGTCCGTTCCGCCGCTATGCGCGGTTACTATACGCCCTATATCCCCGGCTGGGATAACCACGGTATGCCGATTGAATCCGCTATTATCAAAAAGAATAAGATTAACCGCAAAAAAATGTCTGTGCCGGAGTTCCGTTCCGCCTGCCACGAGTTTGCGCAGAAATATGTGGATATCCAGCGGGAAGGTTTTAAGCGTCTGGGCGTGGTAGGCGACTGGGAGCATCCGTATCTTACGATGGCCCCTGAATTTGAAGCCGAAGAAGTCAAAATTTTCGGTGAAATGTTTAAAAAAGGCGTCATTTATAAGGGCCTGAAACCGGTCTACTGGTGCCCCTATGACGAGACCGCCCTTGCAGAAGCCGAGATCGAATACCATGACGACCCCGTTACAACCGTGTACGTGAAATTCCCTCTGGAGGATGATTCCGGGAAACTGGGCGCATATGATAAGAGCAAAGTTTCCTTTGTAATCTGGACCACCACCATCTGGACGCTCCCCGGCAACCTGGCGATTGCTCTGCATCCCCGTGAAAGCTACGCGCTGGTGCAGAATCCGAATGGGGAAATCTATATTCTTGCAGAAGCCTTGGTTGAGAAAGTCATGAAAACCGGCGGCGTTGAGGACTATAAGTTTTTGGAAACGTTCCCCGGCAGTTTCTTTGAGAACATGCTGGCAAAGCATCCGTTTTTAGATAAAACGTCCCGTCTGGTGCTGGCTGAGTACGTGACGATGGATTCCGGTACCGGCTGTGTGCATACGGCCCCCGGCTTCGGCGCGGACGACTATCAGACCTGCAAACGCTACGATATGGAGATGGTCGTGCCTGTGGACGACCGGGGACGCCATACCGATTACGCCGGAAAATACGCCGGTATGACCACCGATGAATCCAATCCAGTCATTTTGGCGGATATGAAGGAAAGCGGCGCGCTGTTTGCCAGTGAGGATATCGTTCACTCCTACCCCCACTGCTGGCGCTGCAAACATCCGATTATTTTCCGTGCAACGCCCCAGTGGTTCTGTTCCGTGGACGCGTTCAAAGAAGCCGCCGTCGCCGCGACAGACAATGTCCGCTGGTTCCCGGCCTGGGGACGTGACCGCATGGTATCCATGATTCAGGAGCGGTCCGACTGGTGCATCTCCCGCCAGCGCCGGTGGGGCCTGCCGATTCCTGTGTTCTACTGCCAGGACTGCGGAAAACCGGTCTGTGATGACACGACAATCCAGGCGGTCAGCGGACTGTTCGCCGCCAACGGGTCCAACGCGTGGTATGAAAAAGACGCCGCGGAAATTCTGCCGGATAACTACCAGTGTCCCCACTGCGGCGGTACGCATTTCACTAAAGAGGAAGACACGCTGGACGGATGGTTCGATTCCGGCTCGACGCATTTTGCTTCCATGCAGAAAGACCAGGGTTTCTGGCCCGCTACCGTGTATATGGAGGGCTTGGACCAATACCGCGGCTGGTTCCAGTCCTCCCTGCTGACCGCTGTCGGCGCGTTGGGGAAGGGCGCGCCTTTCAAGGAGTGCGTGACCCACGGCTGGACTGTGGACGGCGAAGGAAAAGCCATGCACAAGAGCCTCGGCAACGGCATTGACCCCTCTGATATCTTTAAGAAGTACGGCGCGGATATGATTCGTCTTTGGGCTGGCAGCGCGGATTATCATGCGGATGTAAGATGCTCTGACAATATCTTTAAGCAGCTGAGTCAGAATTATCTCAAGTTCCGCAATACCGCTAAATACTGTCTGGGCAATCTGCATGAGTTTGACGTGAACCATCTGGCCGCGCCGTCGGAAATGCTGGAGCTTGACCGCTGGGCCGTGACAAAGCTGAACGCCTTGATCGTGAAATGCGAAAATGCGTATCAGACTTATGATTTCCATATTGTCAGCCATGCGGTGAATGACTTCTGCGTAGTAGAACTGAGCAGCTTCTATTTGGATATCATTAAAGACCGGCTGTACTGCGATGAGAAAGACGGAGCGAAACGCCGCAGCGCCCAGACCGCATTGTATCTGATTCTGGATACCATGACCAAAATTTTTGCGCCAATCCTTGCCTTTACCTGCGACGAGATCTGGCAGGCCATGCCTCATCGCGACGGCGACGACGGAAGAAATGTTCTGCTGAACGTCATGAACAAGCCGTTTGACGAATATGCTTTGGATGAAACCGCAATGGCGCGTTGGGACCGTCTGATTCGGGTACGGGATACGGTCAACGGCGCGCTGGAGCAGGCCAGAGCGGAAAAGAAAATCGGAAAGAGCCTGGAAGCCGCGGTGGAGCTGTCTGTAACAGCTGAGGACGATTTCCTGTGCAGCATGGACGCGGAAGAACTGGCTGATATCCTGATTGTGTCACAGGTGCAGGCTAATTCCGGCGAAAGCGCCGCTGTGACGGTTAAGAACGCCGGGGGCGAAAAATGCGAACGCTGCTGGAAAATCCTGCCCTCCGTGGGCAGTGACAGCGAACATCCGGCGCTTTGCAGACGCTGCGCGGCTGTTGTACGGAAACTGCCGAACTCCTAAAACGCCTGGGAGGCCGTCGGGTTTCGATTCCCGGCGGCCTCCTGATCTATATGATGCGGCGGCGCGGTGGGGGTGGGGGCAGGCGCGTGGGATTGAGTTCTCCAGACCGCCACTCTGACGCCC
>CAMWQV010000006.1 GCA_947176425.1 uncultured Clostridia bacterium | reverse complement strand
AGCGGACTTTGACAGTATACCAAGCAGAAGCCATACTGGAGAGTATGAAGGAAGTTGGGGAGGCTCTTTCAGCCTTTGAAACAACAGTACAACAGAAAAGCCAGGAAGGATAACCATCCGGACATATGAAAAGGCACCCGGCCATTAAGACTGGATGCCTTTTTCTTTTACTGCTTTTGCAGCGGCGACAGGAACAGAGCGAACGCAAGATTGATAAAATAAATCGTTGCCAGGATCGCCTAGCAACACATGCGGGTGTAAATCAGAAGAAGAATCTATCTGTCATGAAAAAGTACAACACCATTAAGTAAAGGGAGGGATTATTATGCATATAACAGCGCAGTCCGAAACAAATAAGCTGACCGATTCGGTCAAGGAGGACAAGAGTATGGGAACAGAATATTTCCCTGATAAGACCGTGGATTTTAACCTGCGCCTAGAGGACGAAAGCGGCGAGAATTGGAGAAATGCAAAGGGCGTAATCTCGGTAGAGCTGCCCAAAATCGCTTTTGACGGGGGCGAAAAACTGCTGGACATCACTTCGGTAAGAATTTTCTTCACCAAAGTGGAGGACGCACTTGCTGTAGAAAAGGCAAAGGAAACCCGTCTGCGGGTTCGGGCGGCGGAACAGTTATCTGATATCGCTGGTGGTTATACCTTCATAGGCCGCCAGCATATCCTTGACATTGAGCGGCCAAGCGTGCAGTTCTGTCCCGGAATTACCAAGCGCAATATGCCTGCATATGCGCTGTGCGAGTTTACAGTGAAGAAGTATACAATGACGTTTGACGGCGAGGAAGTCCTTTACGCATCTGTGGAGGACAAGGTATTGCGTATTAAGTAAGGAACTCCCCCAGTGGCGGGATATTGTGGGCCTGCTGCTGAGGGAGTTCTACTTGACGGAGAAGCGGCTACAATATTAGAAAAGCTGTAAATCCGCTGCGGAATAGCGGCTTTATAACTTTTTAGAGGTGTTTTCATTACAAAAACCGGATTATACTAATCATATATAGCCTACCGGTCCGACTGGTCCAACTGGCCCTGCGGGTCCTGCCGGCACTGTCACACCTGCGGCAGCGGTAGCGGATGCGACTTCTGAAGCAGACGTAGTAACTCAGTTCAACGAACTGCTGGCCAACCTGCGTGCTGCTGGCTTGCTCAGCACCTGATACAGCTAAGAACAGAAAGGAGGGCGGCGTTTATGCGCTGCCCTCTCAGGGGTGAAATTATGAAGATCGTTGTCTACGCAATTTGTAAAAATGAAGCGCAGTTTGTAGACCGCTGGATGGATTCCATGTCAGAAGCAGATCAGGTTGTTGTATTGGATACCGGCTCCACAGATGATACTGCCGCCCGGCTGCGTACCCGCGGTGCGCTTGTCACAGAGGAAGCGGTCATACCCTGGCGTTTTGACGCTGCCCGCAACCGTTCACTGGAGCTGGTACCGCAGGATGCGGATATCTGTGTTTGTACGGATTTAGACGAAGTATTTCAACCCGGCTGGCGTGCTGCGCTTGAGAAAGCCTGGACGCCCAACGCTTCTCAGGCGTCGTATCGTTTTACATGGAGTTTCAATCAGGATGGTACAGAAGGCGTTGTATTCTGGATCGAAAAAATCCATACCCGTCAAAATTGGCGCTGGACGCATCCGGTCCATGAGGTGCTGCAATGGACAGGAACAAAGCCGCCGGGACCTCGGATCACGGTTCCGGGAATGCAGCTGGACCACCATCCGGACCCCGCGAAATCCCGCGGTCAGTATCTGCCGTTATTGGAACAGTCGGTACAGGAGGACCCGGACGATGACCGGAACGTCCATTATCTAGGCCGTGAGTATCTGTACAAACGCCGCTGGGACGACTGTATCCGCACATTGCAGCATCATTTGACCATGCCTTCCGCTTCCTGGCCGGATGAACGGGCCGCGTCTATGCGGTATATTGCCAAAGCCTATACGCAGAAAGGCGATATTTCTTCCGCAAAAAACTGGTATCATCAAGCGATTGCGGAAGCGCCGCATTTACGGGAGCCATATATGGATTTTGCCATGCTGCTTTACGGTCAAACAGACCGTGATCCGACTGCTTGGGACGGGATATTGTATCTGACTGCCTGTGCGCTTTCGATCAAAGACCGTCCCCGCACATATATCTGCGAAGCCAACAGCTGGGGCAGTCTTCCGTATGATCTCCGCTCTTTTGCGCTGCATCATACAGGCCGTTTTGCAGAAGCTCTTGACGCCGCTCGTTTGGCGTTGGACGCCGCTCCGTCTGACCCGCGCCTTCAGAAAAATGTGGCAATACTTGAGAAAAAAGTCCAGGGATAACAGGCAGAAACCTTCGGGAATGGACTCCGAAGGTTTTTGTCTTGCTTTTCGTTCAGAATATGGTATACTTGCAGCAGTTATTCAGACTTCTGGAGGAATCATAATGAAAAAGATTGCTGACCTGCACACACACAGCACCGCATCTGACGGCCAGTACACGCCTGCGCAGCTGATCCGTCTGGCGAAAGACCGCGGCATAGAGGTCCTGGCTCTGACCGACCATGATACGCTGGACGGCCTGGAGGAAGCGGTCCGCACCGGCAGGGAATTGGGCATACAGGTCCTGCGTGGTGTGGAACTGGGCGCGAAAGAATACCGCAGCCTGCATATTTTAGGGTACGGGTTTTCTCCGGACGCGCCTGCTTTGCAGAAGCTGTGCGCCTGGATGAAAGAAGGCCGGGACCAGAGAAAATACCGGATTATTGATTTTCTGCGGGAAAAGGGTCTCGAACTGACTTTAGAGGAAGTAGAGGAAATCGCCGGAGGGGATATTATTGCAAGGCCGCATTTTGCCCAGGCGATGGTGCGGCGCGGCTATGCGGCGGATAATCGGGAAGCGTTTGACCGGTATCTGGACACGTCGGAGTACGCGAAGATTGAACGGCAGAAACCTGATGCCCGTACCTGTGTGGAGACAATCCGCAGTGCGGGCGGAAAAGTCTCTCTGGCCCATCCCTATCAGATCAAGCTGCCGGATGAGGAGTTGGAAAAGCTGGTTCAAGCTTTAGCCGGTTATGGTCTGGACGCCATCGAGTGCTATTATCCGCGCCATACGCCGGAACAGCAGGCGTTTTATCTGCACCTTGCGGACAAGTATCATCTGTACATCACCGGTGGAAGCGATTTCCACGGCGAACGCGTAAAACCTGATATCGCCCTTGCTGAGCTTTCCCTGGAACTGGATTGGCTCACAGGTGAACAATAAACGAAAGGACAACAGAAAATGGAGCAGAAAACTTACAGCATAAACGATTACCGTACCCTGCAAGACACCCCGGCAGAACCGTTTAAGGCCGGTTTGCGGGCTATGTGCCGTGCGGCGTTCGGTATGGATTGGACAGACCGGCATCCCGGCGGGGAGGCTATGGACAAGCTGCGGACTTACCGCTTTCTTCCGGAGATATTTTTTGCTCTGTATGAGATTACCGGCGGGGAGGAACGGCTGCATCAACAGGGATTTCTCCCAATAGAGAAACTGGAGCAGTCACAGCTAGCGGGACAGGACGCGCTGCTCTACTGCCGGTACAAAAAAGAGGAATACGCCTTTTGCCGTGATTTCTCTGAACGCAATCCGCCGCATCATGGTCTACATATCCACATATTATCTCCTTACAGTATGTGCTGGGAATGGACTTTGTGGTGCAGTTGGGGCGGTCAGTCCCAATTCCAGACCCTTGCTGCCGCACTGCTCCGGCAGGCAGGGGAGGCCCTGAGCCGGGAGATGCCGAACTGTGTCTGGGTCAAATTGCCGGTAAAAAAAGAGGGCAAGCTGTCCCGTTACGAATCTTTGGCGAAACGTCTGGGCGTTCAGGCTTTAGAGAGCGTCTATCCCATAGGCTGGGAGTTCCTCTGCGACCCGGACCGTGGTTTGCTGGTGCGGTACTGCGGCGATGAACGCAAGAAAGTACTGGTTTACAGCCGGGACCCGGCGGAACTGGAAAAACTGGAATGGCCTGTGGAATGGCAGCGGCGGAACGGGAAAAAATGTCTGGACCCGGAAAAATTCATTCAGTCCCCGGCCCCGGTGACGTTTGCCGAAAAGCTGGAAGCAATGTCCAAAGCTCTGCTGGGCAAGCGATCGATGGCGTTACCAGCGGGGGAGGTTGAGAAGGCGGAGGCACGTTTAGGCGTAAAATTCCCCGACGCCCTGCGGGAATTTTACCTGCGTTTCGGCAAGGGCGGCAGGCTGCTTACTTCCGACTCTCTGGAGGATATTCTTACTCCCAAGCAGATGAATCCGGACAACGATGATTTTGGGGAAGAATTTCAGGAAGCCCGCGAGCAAAACAGCCTGCTTCTGGCGGTGGAAAATCAGGGGGTATGGCGGCTGTATCTGGACTGTGAGACCGGGGAGCCGTGGATGGACTGGGGAGAAGGCCGCCAGGACTGCTGGGGCCTGGACCTGGAAGGCGTGCTGCTGTATCTGCTGGCCTTAAACTCTGTGGGATTTCTGCCCCGCGGCGGAGAGTGCGGTATGGAGGACACGCCGGAAAACCGGGAACTGCTGGGACATTACTTCCATTTTTTGACGGAAGGGAAAATGGCTGTTTTTATCGACCCGGAAAAAGGTCTGGCAGGCTGCCGGAATAACGAGAACGAAATTTACATCAAGTCGCACAACAGAAAAGTCCTGGACCAACTGGAAGAAAACGCAGATATATTTGTGGGAGAACTGTAAAATAGAGAGCCGGGGCGTTGATCCCCGGCTTGTTCTAAGCTTCAGTCCTGACGCTGATGCAGGATGGACTTTAATTTTTCGGTTTCAGTCTCTATCACGTTTTTATCGATTCTCTGAAACAGGATTTCCACTTCCGGAAGTGCGTAACCGGCGGAAACAGACTGTTTTTCCCATTTATTGCTTATATTTAACCATCCGCGTACTTTCTCTGAAGAAAACGGCAGAAACGGAGACAGAAGAACCGCCAGATTTGCGATCATCTGTACACATTGATACAGGGTATTTCCACATGCAGACGGATCGCTGGTCCTGGTAATCCAGGGGTGTTCCGTATCAAAAAACTTATTTGCGCTTCTTATAAAATCAAATATTCCGGAAAGGGCGTCTTTGAACGCGCCGCTCTCAATCTGCCGGCCGACAGTTACAAACAATTCATCTATCTGTCTGCTGGCAGCCGGATTGTCTGTTCCTTCCGGTACGATTCCGTCAAAATATTTCGCAATAAATGTCAGCGAACGATTCACAAAATTCCCGTATGCGCCAAGCAATTCCCCGTTATGGCTGTGAACATACGCTCTCCACGAAAAATCCGCGTCTTTCTTTTCCGGACCGTTTGCCAGGAAAAAGTAACGAATGGAATCCGGTTCATACTGATCGGTCAAGTCCTTCACCCAGATGGCATAATTCTGACTGGTCGATATTTTTCTTCCCTCCAGGGTCAGGTATTCGCTTGATATAATACGGTCCGGCAAATGCCAGTTTTTGCTGTGTGCCAGCAGGAGAGAGGGCAGAATAATTGTATGGAAGGGAATATTGTCTTTTCCATGAACATAATAATGTCTGGCATTTTCACCCCAGAGTTCGTCGAAACACGTGCCTTCTGCGGCAGATTTGCTTGCAGACAGATATCCCAGCACATTTTCTGCCCATATATAGATTGTTTTTTGTTCATAGCCGCTTTTGGGAACCCGGATTCCCCATTCCAAATCCCTTGTCAGCGCACGGTCTCTTAAACCGTCATCAATATATCTGTTTGTAAACGCTATGGCATTTTTCCGCCATTCGGGATGCGTGTCAACCAGTGATTTCAGCTGATCGTGCAGCTTGGCAACGGCGATATATAAATGCTTTGAATTTTTAAAGCCCACAGGTTTTCCGCAGACGGCACAGACCGGTTCTTCAAGATTCTCCGGTTCGAGTACGGCGCCGCAGGAATCACATTGGTCTCCACGGATATCTGTTCCGCATTTCGGACATTTTCCCAACACAAAGCGGCCTGCAAGGAAGGTGCCGCAGCTTTCACAGTATGCCTGCGGAGCTTCCTTTTCATAAACGTAATCGCTTTCATACAGTTTTTCATGAAATTCTCTTACAAATTTTTTGTGTTCTTCCGATGATGTTTTTGTGTAGACATCATAGCTGAAACCCAGTTTTTTAAAGCATTCGGCAAATTCCCGGTGATAAAAATCGCTGACTTTCTTCGGGCTTCTGCCTTCCTGTTTCGCCCGAATCGCGACAGGCGTTCCGTGACAGTCGCTTCCTGACACAAAACATACATGATCTCCAACAGCCCTATGGTATCTGGCCAGGACATCTCCGGGCAGCAATCCCGCGATATGTCCGATATGCAGGGAACCGTTTGCATACGGCCATGCTCCGCCGATTAAAATATGATTCATTTGTTTTTTCCTCATTTCCTGATTTTATAGTGATAACAGTTTATGGTATAAAAAAAGCCCTCCTCTCTGAAAAATTTCTTTTTCAGGGACGAGAGCAGACGCTTCGTGTTACCACCCTAAATTCACTTATACCTCACGATATAAGCCTTATCAACTACGGATGAGAAATGATTCATCGATAGTCTATCGCTGTAACGGGCGAACCCGGCGCAGCCTTAGCGTAACAGCTTCGGTACGCGGCTCCGAGACCATTTTCAATAGCTCCTTCTGTGTCTGTTCTCACCTGCTCAGACTCTCTGTAACATATCTAACTACTTACTTTTCTCTTCATTGCCTTTTATGCCGTTTATGATGATATAATCATACAGCGGATTTGTCTTTTTGTCAATAGGTCTCTGCCTCTGCACAAAACATATATTTTGTGCAAAACTGCGTTTTACAAGTGGCGCAGGTCAAGGCGGTATTCCCGCAGATCTTCTTCCCGCACTGTCTGAATAATCCTGTCAAGTTCTGCAATCAGAGCGTTTTTATCTTTTGGCAGCAGACCTTGCAGCTGAAAGGCATTGGACGCGCCCAACGCGGCAAATTGTATGGGGATATCTAAATTTTGGAGCAGGACGCGCATCTCTTTATATTTTTCGATTTCCCCCGCCTCTTTCCAACTGCCGCGCTGCATTTCCTGATAAAGTTCTGAATCCGGATAAACAGTCAGCATATTGGCTCCGATCAATGACGGATGGAGCTGATTGCAGACACCGGCGGTAGCTTTTGCGCCGGCCTCACCGTGTCCGGCACCGGAAATGCCTGCCAGATAGAAAAAACAATAGTGGATGCCGGCCCGGTCTAACCGCCCGCACTGTTTGACAATATCAGCGGCGGTATAGCCTTTGTTCATAAAACGCAGTGCGTCATCATCGCCGGTTTCGATGCCGATTGTCAGACCGTCATATCCGGCATGGTAAAGGGAGGACAATTCCTCATCTGATTTTGCCGTAATATCCGTGATCCGCGCAAAACTCCCGATTGTTTTGACGGACGGCAGGTAATTTTGGACCAAGCGGGCAATGGTCATAAGGCGTTCATACTTCAGTACAAACGGATTTGCGCCGGTCAGAAAGACCCGCTGGATCTGTTCCGGCCTGGGCAGTCCCTGCAAACGGGCGGCAAGCATCGCGATTGGGTCCGTACTCCAAAGCTGCGCCTCCTGCAAATCGCTCTTGATATCCGCAAGCGGCGACATTTTGAACTGGAACGGCAGGTCATTATAAAGCGTACAGAATTTACATTTGTGATGGGTACAGCCGCTTGTCGCCTCAAGCAGCAGGGAAGCGGCTTCATAGGGCGGCCTCCATATTGTTCCGGTGTAGTGCATAACAAAACCTCCTTGTTTTTTTGCCATTATAACAGCTCACAAAAAAATGAAAAGTACGGTACTTTTTTGCAGTACCTTGTTTTCTGCTTGCAGAAGGAGTATACTGGAAGCCGGGAGGTGACGCGGCATGAAAAAAACAGAAGCGGCAGTCCAGCGCTGCAAGACTATATCAACGCTTCAAAAAATTCTGGGCGGCAAATGGAAACTTGAGATTCTTTATTACATAGCCTTTCAGGATATCCGCAGATTCGGAGCGCTGCGGCGTCAGATCGGGGAAATCACGGAATCGTCCCTGACAAAGCAGCTGCGGGAATTAGAGGCTGACGGTTTTTTAATCCGGCATGACTTTCAGGAGGTTCCGCCGCGGGTCGAATATACGCTGACCGGTTTGGGCAGGAGCTTTATGGACGTGATCGCTTATATGAAAAAATGGGGGGAACAAAATTTACCGGAGGAAAACAGCTTATGAAAAAATTTTGGAAGACGCTTCTTTTGTTCTGCATAACGGCGCTGCTGCTGACGGAAATCGCGCTGGCAAATTCCGCCCCGCCCGATTACCTGCAAATTGTCAAAATAAAAAATCCGCCAGAGGAACCCTATCATCTGTTCCTTCTGGCGGAGGAAAAAAACAGCCGATCAGACGGGTTGTCTTTCCGCGGACTGAACGAAAATATGCTGCAAGCGCTGTGTGAGGCTGTTCCAGAAGGCTGGGGCGTCTGGAACGGCAATACAGAAGAGGAAAACGGCCTGTACCGGTTCAGCGGCTTGTACACGCCTGAAAAATTCCGGATTGCTGTTGTAACAAGCTCCTGTGAAACTTGGGTCTCCGAGATCAGGGAACGGCGGACTGTACAGGACACAGTCACAGCGGATTGGGCTTCCAAGACCATTTCCGCTGCGCCAGTCCTGCTGGCGGTGGCAATGCAGATGTTTTCGACTTTGCTGCCTACGCTGGCGGTGGAAGGACTGCTGCTTGTGATGTTCCTCTTTGACTGGAAAAAGAATTGGAAACCGTTTTTGCAGGTCAATCTTGTGACGCAGACTGCGCTGGCTGCTTTCCTCAGCACAAAAATCGTTATGGGCGGTATGGAGTCTTATGGGCTGATAATCTTATATATGTTTTTCCTGCCGCCCATAGAGCTGGTGATCGCGTTTACGGAAGCGTATCTATATACCAGATGGTTTACAGGACATTCGGAAAATCGAGCGTTTGCCTATGGAATCACCGCAAATATCGCCTCCTATGTGCTGGGATGGTATCTCGTACCAGCAGTTTGGGAGGGATTTGTCCGGACGTTCTGGCTGGGGATTTGAACCATGCGGACTAAAGAAATTTATTTAGGGCGCGTCACGCTGCCGAACAATATCGCGATGGCTCCTATGGCGGGCTATACCTGCTATCCGTTCCGAATGCTGTGCCAGGAGATGGGAGCTGGGCTTTGCTTTACGGAGATGGTGAGCGCGAACGCGTTAAAATATCAGGACCGTGCAAACCGCCGTCTTCTGCTGACAACGAAAGACGAAAAAATCCGGGCGGCGCAGCTGCTGGGGGACGATCCCCGCATTATGGAGCGTGCGGCCTGCGGGGAGCTGCTGGAGGCGTTTGATATTATTGATATCAATATGGGCTGTCCGGTGCCGAACGTGTTCAAGAGCGGACAGGGGAGCGCACTGCTGGCAGACCTGCCAAAAGCAGAAGCAATTATTCGAGCCTGTAAACGCAGCGGCAAGATCGTGACGGTCAAATTCCGCATAGGCATTCGGGAGGATGAACCGGTTGCGGCGGAGTTTGCGCGGATGTGCGAACAGGCGGGCGCGGATATGCTGTCGGTCCACGGGCGCAGCCGCAGCAGGATGTATGACGGCCCGCCCTGCTATGAACAGATTCAGCTGGCGAAAGCAGCCGTGTCGATTCCGTTGCTGGCAAACGGAGGAATTGCAAGTATAGAGGACGCGGAAAAGATGCTGGAACTGACGGGCGCGGACGGGGTTATGGTCGGACGGTACGCACTGGAGGACCCGTATATATTCGCCCGTCTCACAGGCCGGACCGTACAGAAAAGCCGCTATACGATTTTAACGGAACAGACGGCGCTGGCCTTGCGGTATTACGACGAACCATTTGTCATCGCGTATATCCGCAATCTGGCGGCGTATCTGATGAAAAAACAGAAGGGAACCAAACGGTATAAGCAAAAAATCTATCAATGCAGCAGTCTGGAGGAACTGGACATGCTTCTGCGTGCGGCATTTGGGGAGGAGGAAGCGTTATAAACGAAGGAATGGAGATTGAACAGGGGGTGCTATTGCGCTGCACCCTGCGGGAAACGGAAGCCGCTGTACCGGAAAGTGTCCATACAATAGGGACAGGAGCGTTTAAGGGATGCGTGTCATTGGAGCGTGTGCGTCTGCCCGAAAGCCTGCGGGAAATCGGGGCGTCAGCGTTCAAGGGGTGCCGCCGCCTGCAAAACGTGAACATTCCGGACGGTGTGGAGCGTGTGGGGGAATACGCTTTCTACCGCTGTCACGCACTGCGGGAAATTATGTTGCCGCCGGGAGTGCGGGAATTGGGCGACTGCACGTTTCTGTACTGCGACAGTCTGGAACGGGCGTCGATTCCGGGCGTGACACGGCTGGGGCGGCAGGTATTTCTCAACGATCTGTCTCTGCGGGAACTGACAGTTTCGCAGGACCTTCCGGCAGACCAGGTATGCGACGTGTTTACCGGATGCGGGCAGCTGTCGCGGTTTTGTTTCCCGGACGGTTCCCGGTATGAGCTGGACAGTCCGATTCAGGCTCTATTCAGCGGCTTTCAGGGACCGGAGCTGGTACGGATTATAGCGGAGGACGTGTACCGCTCAATGGAACTGCGGGACGGCGTGATGCTGCAATTCCGCACCAATCTTCCACAGGCGGATATTCCGGAGGGAGTTGTGGAAATCGGCAAAAGCTGTTTTTACAATAAGCGTGGGATATCGTTTGTCCGACTTCCCAAAAGCTTAAAAACAATCCGGAGCCGGGCTTTCCGCAACTGCATCAGTCTGGAACGTCTGGAGCTGGGCAGTATTGATATCCGCATTGACCCGGACGCTTTTCAGAATTGCAGCGCACTCCGTCAAGTCATTCTGCCGGACGGTCAGATTTGTGAGCTGCACGGCCTGACCCCGTCGGACGCGCCTGGGCCGGTTCGGGAGATACATACACAGCTGCTCAGCGATTTTGTACTCAGCGGTACAATTTTGCTGCAATATCTTGGACGGGAAGCACGTCCCGTTGTCCCGGACAGCGTGCGGGTTATTGGACGGCGTGCGTTTGCGGAAAACGACGCGCTGGACCGTGTGATTCTGCCGGATACGGTGGAGGAGATACAGCAGGAAGCGTTTGCGGATTGTCCCGCATTGCAGGCAGTCCCGCTGCCCGTCAGCCTGCGGCGGATGGAGGAGGGTGTGTTTGCGGGGTGCCGGAAATTGATCCGCTGTGTACTGCCGGAGGGAATCGAATCCGTCCCGCCCTCCGCGTTCCGCCGCTGCGATACTTTGCGGGAAGTGACGCTGCCGGAAACAGTGAAAGAAATCGGCGCGCTGGCATTCGACGGCGGCTGCAAGCTTCCTAAAATTGAACTGCCGCCGGGATTAGCTGTCATTGACGATATGGCATTTTATAAGTGCGGCGCACTGCGGCGTATAGAGATACCGGATTCTATAGAACGGATTGGGAACAACGCTTTTGCCAAATGCGGCTTGCGTTCTGTAAAATTAGAACATTCGCCGAAGGAATGGGGGAAAAGCTGTTTTGCCTGGTGTGAAAAACTGAAGACATTCACACTGAACGAAGGCACGTTAGGTCCCTGGGCAACATACCAGTGTCCCAATTTGGACCGGACAAATCTTCCGGAAGAATCGGAGAGCCCGCCGGAACCTGCACACGATATTTTTACTGACGGTCAAAATTACACTGGGATTGTGAGACTGCCGGAGGGCATACGCCGGATTGGAGAGAACGCGTTCTGCAACAACAAAAAAATTACAGGAATTATTCTCCCGAACAGTCTGGAAGAAATCGGAAAGAGAGCGTTTTCCGGGTGCCTGTCTCTGCGGGGGCTGGTCATACCGGACGGCGTACATCTGGATTACTTGGTATTCGAGGACTGCGCCCGTCTGGAATCTCTGGAACTTTCCGGAAACCTGGACATGAAAAGCGACAGTTTTTCCGGCTGTACCGCTCTGCGCACGGTCCGGGCGGCGGGGGAGGAGTGGCCGCTGACCGGCTGGGACGCGTTTTTCGATACGTCCCTTCCGGAACAGGTCCGGGCTATTTGGATTAGTACACAGCAATGTTTTTCGTATGAATACAGCACCCGGACCGTCACGGCCTATAACGGCTGTTGTCCGGTGGTTCATATTCCGGAGGGAGTTAGAGAGATCGGGCCGGAGGTGTTCCGAAATCATCTGCTGTTAGAAGAACTGTCTATTCCTGACAGCGTGACCGTCATAGGGGAACGGGCTTTTCACAGCGCCCCCTGGCTGGAGCGTCTGAAAACCGCCGCACCGCTGCCGCTGATTCACGGGATTCTGCCGGAGGCGGGGGAATGCCGGGGTATCGTGACTGTTCCGGCAGAAGTCCGGCGGATAACGGGCTGGGCTTTTGCCAATCAGTACGGGTTAGAGGGGCTGATTCTGGAGAGCAGCGAAACGGTCTGTGAAGATTTCGCGTTCCGGAACTGTATCAACCTGCGTTTTGTCACGCTTCCGGACGGCACGACGTATCGTCTCGACCGTCTGGAGGACCGGGACGCTCCGGAACTGCCGCCCCTTGTCCGGCGGATTTTTCAGGATTGTATGAACTGCTTCAAAACCGATGAGCAGGGCGTTTTAATAGAATGCACCGGCAATATCCCCCGGCTGACTATTCCCAAGGGCGTTGCGGCGATTGGTCCTGCGGTATTCACAAACAGCAATCTGTTGGAAGAAATTATCCTGACTCCGGAAGTCCGGGAGATTCACGCGGACGCTTTTGCACAGTGCCGCTGGCTGGAGCAGGTGAGGGGAGGCGCCGGAGTGGAACGAATAGGAGAACGCGCTTTTTTCGGCTGTACCGCCCTGCGCCGTGTGGAGCTGGGACCCTGCCTGCAAAAACTGGAGAAACGCGCTTTTGAGAACTGCGTATCTCTGGAAGAAATTACGATACCGGATGGGGTGGGGGAGATTCCGGAACGGGCCTTTTTCCGCTGTCATTCTCTGCGCCGGTCAGACCTGCCTGACGGTATATCTATAAAGGAAGATTCCTTTACAGGGTGTCCGAAGACATGAGATACAGGACGTTGGGACAGACCGGCCTGCGTGTGTCGGAAATTGGTTTTGGGACCATCCCGATTTTGAAAGGGGATGTTCCGGTCCTGCCGGACTATTACAATTTGGAGGACAGCGAAGCGGTGTCGTTAATGGGACAGGCATTAGAACGGGGAATCAATCTGTTTGATACCGCCGTTGTCCCGGAGTACGGCGACGCGGAGATGAAATTAGGCCGTTTTGCGCGGCGGGCGGGACGGGAACGGCTGGTGATTTCTGATAAAGCGCGCTGTTTCGGCGGCGAGGAGATGTATGAGGCGGTCTGCCGGTCTGTTGAGAACCTGGGCGGGATTTGTCCGGACCTCTATTTTGTCCATCAGGCGGGGCCGGAGGATGATATATTCCGGCCCGGCGGTGCGGTTGACGCTTTAGTCTGGTGTCGGAAAGAAGGGAAAATTGGCTTTACAGGCGTTGCGACACATTATTTTGCGCTGTTGGAACGTGCGGTCAGGGACCCGCGTGTGGATGTGGTGCAGGGCAGCGGGAACCTGCTGGAACGCGGTATGCTGGAAAGAATGGCACAAAATCCCCAATTTCTCCATAAAGGATTTATCCTTAACAAAGCCTATGCCGCAGGCGTTTTGCCTCGTTTCTTCACACCAAACGAACTGCTGGGGAATGTACTGTGCTATCCTATATCCTCCGCACTGGTAGGAATCGGAACGTTTTGGCAGTTGGAGGCGGCGCTGGAGGGAGCGGCGCGTCCGGCAGCGAAAATGACGTTTGAACAAGCGCTTTCCCGTCTCCGGCCTGTTTTTGAGCCGGTCCCATGCGACCGCTGCCAGCAGTGCGCGTGTCCCTATGGAGCGGAACCCCATGTACTGCTCCGCCAGATGAATTACTATTTCCTGGGAAAAGACTACTGGGCGCTGCGCAAGCTGAATATAGATATCGCCCGGACTGCCGCATACTGCCGCCGGTGTCCGGGGGAGCCGTGCCGGAAAAACTGTCCCCGCGGTTTGCGGATTTCGGCATATATACAGGCGGCGGAGCGGTTAGTGGAACAATATATGTATCATGGCTGGATATGACAGGGAGGAACAATCAATGAATGATATTTGGCGTATTTTGCAGATAGAACCGACTCAAGATATTGCTGTTATTCGCCGTGCCTACGCGCAGCAGGTGCGGGAATGTCATCCGGAAGAAGACCCGGAGGGATTTTTGCAACTGCGGGAGGCGTATCAGGCGGCGCTGGCTTACGCAGAGGGAACCGAACAGCCTCAAACGCCGGAACCGTCTTCCGATGAAGCGGGTACAGGCTGGGCCATCTCCGCAGAGGAGGACGTGCCGAACCCCTATATAGACCATGAGGCGGTCAGAAATTTCCTGGACCTGTACACCGGAAAGCAGCGCAGAAACAGCAAAGTGTGGCAGGAATATTTTATGTCTCCGGCATTTTTAGACGCTGCACGCAACAGCCGTTTTACCGCGCTGCTGCGGGATCATGCCGTACAGCTGGAAACGGAATTTCAGCCGCCGCGGGAATTTCTGACTTGGCTGTACATTGCCTATCAGATGACGGCATATAAATGTACTTACCCGATCGACCCGGACCATCCGGAATTGGGCAAACGGACAGAAATTCAATTTCGTGTATACGATGGCGGGATGTTTGAGGGAATTGAGGCAATATTTGAGATTGCAGTCAAGGGACCAATTCCCAAACAGCCGCAAAAAAACGAGCTGGCGATTCTCACCAGCTTTCAGGAGTATTATAAACTTGTGCGTTTAGGGGAAGAGGCGGTTTGGGGGGAACAGGCCGCCGGTCAGTTCAGCCGGTTGATAGGCTGTTATTCCCCTGCTTATATCACGGATAAATGTGAGGGGCGCGGGGACCGTGACATAGAACGCCATCCGGCTGGGCTGCGGATTATCACCCATTTTTTTGAAAGATACAGTCTGCCGGAAGAACAGTACCGTATTTTATGGGAAAAGCTGGAATTAAAGAGCGCACTTATGGGCCGTGCAAAGATATGGTATGGGCGTTTGCGGGAGATTGTTTTGGAGCATTTTCCGGAAATCGGGAAGGAATCTGCGGAGAGCTTCTGGAACCTCCATAAAGCGCATATGGACCTGCATCTCGGCAGCGATCCCGAAAAAAACCGTCCGATTCTGGAGGCATTTTTTGCGCGGCCTGATATGCAGAGGGCTCTGCGGAACCGTCGTTTTATAGAAGAAAATATACTCCGTGTCTGGACAGGCGACTGGGTAGCGGCAGATTTTTTAGAGAAGATACGGTCTTTCTACCAGGAAAACCCCGCCGCGCCCTATGCGAAACAGGTGATTGAACGGGTAGACAGTTCACTGCACAGCAAACGTCTGATCCGGCAGCGTCAGGAGGACGAACAGGCCCCGGCGGACACATTGACTCTGAAAGACCGCTCTTTTTTCCGGCACTGGCTGAATACGGCC